>DAOUPC010000026.1 GCA_030626365.1 Paracoccaceae bacterium | reverse complement strand
TTGGGCCTCGCCCCAGAGCTTCAGGCGGCGCTGATTTGGGTAATCCATGGCGATCAGAGAAATCCGGCCTGATTGCCTCAGGTTACCCGCGCAATGGACGGGGAAGCCGCATGAAAATCACAAAAATTGTAAGTCACGTTCTTCAATACGACATGCCTGAAGAATTGGGTTATTCGCAGCAATTTTATGCCAGACGTTCGGCGCATTTGGTTGAGGTGAAAACTGATGAAGGCGTTGTCGGTTGGGGCGAATGTTTTGGTCCCGGCAACATTGCCATTGCCAATAAAGGTATCGTTGGAAAGGTCATTCAACCGATGATTCTGGGCGATGACCTGGGCCGACCGGGCATTCACACGCTTTTCGCGCAAAATTTACACAGCAACATAACGCCCACGAATCAATTACATGCGAAAAAACGGGTCCGCGCCGAAAGGTCGGCCAGGGCGGCAACCGTGTTTTCACCGCTTTCATGGCGGACAAACCCGGCACACGCCCTCAGGTCCGTCTGGCCCCAAGCAGCGGCAGCAACAGGGTAAACAGTTCGGCCTGGGACGATATCTGGCACTTTTGATAAAGCTGGCGGCGAAACACCTTGATGGTCTGATAGCTGACCCCAAGCCGCATACCAATCGCGGCCGATGAATGCCCCTGAAGGACCAGCATCGCCACTTCGGCCTGGCGCGGGCTTAGGGAAATACCCAGGTTCCGGTCTGCGGCCCGGATCAGGCCCTGAATGATGTCCCCTTCGGCGTATTCACCCCTGGATGTCAAATCCTGCCAGTGGTTTTGGATCAAGGCGCTTACCACCGGGGCAATCTGGTGCGCGGTATCGACATTACGGGGCGAAAACCGCAGGTTTGACTGGTCATCACGCCCCACACAAAGATGCAGCGATACGCCCTCGGATGGGTAGGCCACAAAGCCGATTTCATCAATCATCGTCGTGTTGCAGTAATATTCAAGAAAGTACCGGTGGCGGCGAAACTGATCCGGTGAAATATCGCTAAGACGGTACGCCCCGGCCGGGACCTTGTTGATATGCAGGTCATGGAACGGGTCCAACAGGTACGCCCCTGTAAGATACGTTTTTTCCATGTTGTCCTGCACCCATGAATGCATATTCTGGGTCATTAAAGAGCTCGGCATCCGGTCCTGAAAATAGGCCAGTAACGTAACGCAATCATGTGGCAGACAGGCGCGCAGCCAACGCATCAAATCATCCACGAACCGATCATTCCGAAGGTTGGAAATTGCAGCCGCCAAAAGGGTTTCTGAACTTTCACCAGCGCGCGTCACGAATACCTCTTTGGGGGTATATACCCCCTGATCAGCCCGCAATAGGCTAAGATACCTGATACTAGGGGTATGCGCACAAAGCGCAAGCAGGGGATTCGGCCACACAATGACAGATATCGCTGTTGATATTATTGATCTGACAAAATGCTATGGCGATTTTGTTGCGTTGAAAAATGTCTCTCTTGGGATTCAGGATAACGAATTTTTCACCCTGCTGGGGCCATCCGGGTGCGGCAAGACGACCCTGCTGCGCACCATCGCCGGGTTCGAGGACGTCTCGCAAGGGGCAATCCGTCTTTATGGCGAGGATATTGCAGGTCTGCCGCCCAACAAGCGCCCGGTGAACACGGTGTTTCAGCAATACGCGCTGTTTCCGCATATGAATGTGACCCAGAATGTGATGTTCGGGCTGTTGCGGCTGGGTCAGGGCGATGCCACGGCGCGCAAACGGGTCACAGAGGTGCTGGAACTGGTGCAACTGACCCGGTTTGCCGACCGGTTGCCATCGCAATTGTCGGGCGGGCAACAGCAGCGGGTGGCACTGGCAAGGGCGCTGGCCCCCAACCCCAAGGTGCTGTTGCTGGACGAACCGCTTTCGGCGCTGGACCTGAAACTGCGTCAGGCGGTGCGGCTGGAATTAAAACAAATTCAACAAGATACCGGGATTACCTTTATATTCGTGACCCACGATCAGGAAGAGGCCCTGACCATGTCCGACCGGATCGCGGTGATCAACGACGGGCAGGTACAGCAGGTCGGCACCCCCCGCGAAATATACGAGGCCCCCCAGAACAAATTCGTTGCCAATTTCATCGGTGAAACCAACCTGATCGGCGTAACGGTCGTGGATGTATCGGGCGGCAATGCAACCTGCACCCTGCCGGGGGGCGCGCAATTTACCTGCCCGGCGGCAATGGGGGCCACGGCAGGCCCCGGCCATCTGTCAATCAGACCCGAACGGGTGGCAATCACCGCCCCCGAAACCGGCGTGTTGCAGGGCGTGGTGGCCCGGCAGGTCTATCTGGGGACCGACATGCATATCGACATCACCCCGACCGGGGGCGAAACCATCACCGTGCGCCTTCAAAACAGCGAAACCACCCACATTCCGGGCAACGGCGAACTGGTCGGGCTGAACTTTGAGGCAGGCTCGGCACGCCTGCTGGTGGACTGATGGCAGGCGGCGTAGTCGAAAAAAGCACCTCTAACACCAGCACCTACGCCGGACTGGGTGTGTTCATGATGCTGCCCGCCTGGGCCATCATCGGGTTCTTTCTGGTGCTGCCCGTGGCGACGATGCTGATCTATTCCTTTCTGACCAAGGAATTTCGCGGCGGGGTGATCTGGGAATTTTCGCTGGCCGCCTATGACCAGTTCTTTTTCGACCGGGGCCTGTTTGGCGATGATCCGGCGCGTATTGAATGGACTTATATCCTGATCTTCTGGCGTTCGATCTGGCAGGCCGGAATGGCGACGTTTTTCTGCCTGCTGGTCGGGTTTCCAACCGCGTGGTTCATTGCGACACGAACCGGGGCAAACAAATCGGTCTGGCTGTTCCTGATCACCATCCCCTATTGGGTGAACCTGCTGATCCGCACCATTTCGATGAAATTCCTGATCCGCGACACCGGCCCGCTGAACGAATGGCTGATGGCATCGGGCCTGATCAGCGACCCGATCCACATCATCAACACCAATTTCGCGGTGCAACTTGGCCTGTTCTATTCCTATCTGCCGTTCATGGTGCTGCCGATCTATGCCAGTGTCGAACGCTATAACCTTGCCTTCTCCGAGGCGGCGGCCGACCTTTATGCCACGCAATGGACCACCCTGCGTCTGGTGATCCTGCCGGCGGTCAAACCGGGCATCATCGCGGGTTGTATTCTGGTGTTCGTGCCCTCGATGGGGGCCTTTCTGGCACCGGACCTTTTGGGTGGGGCCAAGAATTTCATGATCGGGTCGCTGATCGAGGAACAGTTCAAGGGCAACGCCGGAAACTGGCCGTTTGGCGCGGCGGTCTCGATGATCCTGCTGTCGATGGTGCTGATCGTGCTGACCTTTTACGCCCGCCAGCAGGGCAAGGAAGGGGCGCACTGATGGCCGCAAAAACCGATCTGCGCCGGTTCACCGGCTTTTTGCCCATGACGTTCGTGTGCCTGTTCCTGCTTTATGCGCCACTGATCATCGTGATGGTATATTCCTTCAATGATTCCAAATCGATCACCAACTGGGGCGGGCTTTCACTGCGCTGGTACGAAGAGGTATTCTGGGGCGTGGAATCGGCCAAGTTCAAGGCCGCCGCGCTTAATTCCCTGTCGATTGCGGTCGTTGCCGCAATCAGCGCGACAACAATCGCCACAATGGCCGCCACGGCAATGCTGCGCGCCGGGCGCTTTCGCGGCAAATCAATCAGCTTTGCACTGATCAACCTGCCCCTGATGGTCCCCGAAATCGTCACGGCGGTGGCCACGCTGGTGTTCTTTTCGGCCATCGGGTTCACCACCGGTTATCTGACCATCCTGCTGGCGCATATCGTGTTCTGCATCCCGTTTGCCTATCTGCCCATCGCCGCGCGGATGCAGGGAATCGAAGACGTTTATGAACAGGCCGCAATGGATTTGTATGCCACACGGTTTGAAACCTTTCGGCTGATCCTGCTGCCCTTGATGATGCCCGGTATCATCAGTGGGTTTTTGCTGGCCTTCATCATCTCGCTGGATGATTTCATCATCACCAATTTCGTCAAAGGCGCCGGAATAGAAACCCTGCCCACGGCCATATTCGGGTCCGTCAAACAGGGCATCAAGCCCAATATCATGGCCATTTCCACCCTGCTGCTTATGGTTTCAGTGGGGTTTGTCACCCTGTCCTGGCTGGTTGGCCGGATGGGACAGAACAAGAAATGAAAACAACGAAAACCAAAGGGAGAGAACTATGAAAAACTATCTGAAACTGGGGGCCTCTGCACTGGCTCTGACATTGGCGGCCAGTGCCGTTCATGCCGACGGGAAACTGTCGATCTACCACTGGTTCGAATACATCCCACAAGAGGTGTTGGATAAATTTTCGGCCGAGCATGGCGTCGAAGTGACCATGGACACCTTCGATTCAAACGAGGCAATGCTCGCATCGCTCAAGGCCGGTAAACTGGGCAGCTATGACGTGGCCGTACCCGGTGATTACATGGTCGAAATCATGGCCGGCGAAGGGATGCTGGACACGTTCGAACCTTCGGAGCTTAGCAACTTTGGCAATATTCAGGCCCAGTGGATGGATGTGTCGTTTGATCCGGGCCGCAAAAGTTCGATCCCGTATCAGTGGGGCTCAACCAGCTTTTCAGTGAACCGCGATGTTTACAGTGGCGATATCAACACCACCGACATCATCTTTAACCCACCCGCCGAGCTAAGCGGCAAGATCAACGTTCTGGACAGTCAGGGCGAAGTGATGGCGTTGGCCTCGATGCATCTGGGCATTCCGCAATGTTCGTCGGACCGCGACCAGTTGAAGGCGCTGAATGCGCTGTTGCAGTCGGCCAAACCGCACTGGGCCTCGTTCGGGTCGGACACCGCCAAGGATGTTCTGGTTTCAGGTGACGTCGCCGTTGGCATGATCTGGAACGGGTTTTCCGCCAAGGCCCGTGAAGAAGGCGCAAATGTCGAATACGCCTTTCCGAAACAGGGTTATGTGGTGTGGATGGACAATGTTGTCCTGCTTAAGGATGCCCCGAACCGCGACAACGCGCTCAAGTTCATGAACTTCCTGCTTGAGCCGGAAAATGCCGCCGCGATCACCAACTATGCGCAGTATACCGCCGGGGTAGATGGCGTCACAGCGCACCTGACCGACGCGGTCAAGAATGCGCCGGAACTGAACCCGCCAGCCGGCGCGTCCGGCCAGTTCATCATGGCCTGTTCACAAGAGGTTCAGGCGGTTTACGACAAGATCTGGACCGACCTGAAAAAGTAACACAACACCCCGGCCCCGCCCTTTGTGGCGGGGCCGCAGAACTGACCAATGCCTGACCATTCCCTGCCAATGCCGGGCCGCCTGTTTCGGGCGGGCGATCCGGTGCGCCCTGCCATACCCTGCCCCATCCCCCTGCTTCCCGTGAGGACATCAAAATGAACAAGCCGAGCACCAACCTGAGCACCGAACTGAGCACTGACGACATCCTGACCAAGGACACGCATCTGATTCAGTCCTTTGCCAATCTGGACGGGCTGAAACAACGCGATGCCCGCACCGCAATTGTCGCGGCCAAGGGGGCCTATGTGACCGACAGTGACGGCAATCAGATGATTGATGGTATCGGCGGGCTGTGGTGCGTGAATGTCGGCCACGGGCGTCAGGAAATCATTGATGCGATCACCCAGCAGTTGCAAACGCTCGACTATTATTCGACGTTTTACAACTTTACCCACCCGACAGCGGCGGCACTGGCCGAAAAGCTGGCCAGCCTGGCACCGGGCAACCTGAACCATGTGCATTTCGCCAACTCTGGTTCGGTCGCCAATGACACGGCAATCCGTATGCTGCACCATTATAACAACCGGCTGGGACGGCCCGGCAAGAAAAAGATCCTGTCGCGGGTGGGGGCCTATCACGGCTCGACCCATCTGGCGATGGCGATGACCACCCCCGCCTATAGCGATGGTTGGGACACGGCGGCAGACGGTCTGGTGCATCATCTGCGCGCGCCTTATGCCTATCGCGAAGCGGGCGAAATGACCGAGGCCGAGTTCCTTGAGGCCCTGGCCGATGACATGACAACGGCCATTCACGACATTGGCGCCGAAAACATCGCCGCCTTCATCGCCGAACCGATCATGGGTGCCGGTGGCATTCTGGTGGCCCCGGACGGGTATCACCAGCGGATGCGCCAGATTACCGCAGACCATGACATCAAGTATATTTCAGACGAAGTGGTCACCGCCTTTGGACGTCTGGGCCATATGTTCGCATCAAAGAATGTGTTCGCCATAGAGCCCGACATCATCACCACGGCCAAGGGGCTGACATCGGGGTATCAGCCGCTGTCGGCGACGATCATATCCGATGATATCTACGAGGTGATCTCGCAACCCGGCGCGATGTTCCTGCATGGCATGACCTATTCCGGCCACCCGGCCGCCGCCGCCGCCGCGCTGGCCAATATCGCCCTGCTTGAAAGGGACGAAATCCCGCAACGGGTGCGCACAACGGGCAAGGTATTTGAAAACGCCCTGCGTGGGCTGGGTGATCTGGATATTGTCGGCGATGTGCGCGGCAGTCATTTCATGATGGGAATCGAGTTCGTCAAAGACAAGGCCACCAGGGAAACCTATTGCGACACCATCAATGTCGGCTTGCAGGTGGCGCAGGCGGCCCAGGCCCGCGGGCTGATTGCACGCCCCCTTGGCAATATCCTGATCCTGTCACCAACACTGATCATGGACGACGACCAGATCGGACAGATCGCGACAATCCTGCGCGAAAGCATCCTTGCGGTCATGGATGGCCTGCCCAAATAGGTCGCCCCGATGGCACAGCGTTTCACCATCCGCCAGTTGGAATATTTCGTTGCCGTCGGCGAGGCCGGCAGCATCGCACTGGCCGGTGAAAGGGTAAATGTGTCGTCGCCGTCCATCTCGGCGGCGATTGCCCAGTTGGAAAGCGAATTTGGCCTGCAACTGTTTGTCCGCAAGCACGCGCATGGCCTGTCACTGACCCAGGGGGGGCGGCAGTTTCTGGTGCAGGCCAAAACCGTTCTGGCCGCCGCCGAGGAACTGAACGGGCTGGCCAGTGACATCACCGGGCAGGTGCAGGGGCCATTGAATATCGGCTGTCTTTCGACCATCGCCCAGCTTGTGCTGCCACAACTGCGCAAGCGGTTCGAGGCAAAGTTCCCCAAGGTGCGCATCAAACAGTCAGAGCTGCATCAGGCAGCCATATTTGACCAGCTTCGCAATGGCAAAACAGATATCGCCCTGACCTATGACCTTGAAATACCGGGGGACATATCCTTTGTTCCCATGCTGAACCTGCCCCCCTATGCCATTCTGGCCCAGTCGCACCCGCTGGCGGGCCGGGCCAACCTGACACCCGAGGATCTGGCAGAATACCCGATGATCCTGCTCGATCTGCCATTCAGCGGCGACTATTTCCTGTCCTATTTCTCTAGCGCCGGGCTAAAGCCGCATATCGCCGAGCGGACCCGCGACATGGCTGTCATGCGATCACTTGTGGCCAATGACTTTGGCTATTCTCTGGCCAATATCCGCACGCTGTCGGAAACCTCGCCGGATGGGCAAACCCTGAAATTCGTTCCCCTTGCCGGGTCAATCCGTCCCTTGCAACTGGGGTTGGCCTTTTCCAGGGCGATCCATATGTCGCGCACCATCCGCGCGTTTCTGGATCACTGCGACGATATGATTTCGCGCGGCGATGTTCCGGGGCTAAGCGTGCCTGATGACTTAGGTACAGCCTAACTCATACTTCTAAAAACCATGGTTTACCCGAAAGCGGAATTAAGGGATGGTTTTACCACGACCCCCGGACCCGTCCGCGATTGTGACCGGCAAAGACGGGTGGGTTCGGGGTGCATTGATCCGGTCCTTTGCAATCAACAAACGTGGAAGCCATGAAACCAACAACCGCCAACTCTGTACATGCGCGCGACATCGCCTCGCATCTGCACCCCTATACCAACCTTGCCGCCCATTCCGCGCGCGGCCCGCATATCTTTAACCGCGGCGAAGGCATTTATGTCTTTGATGACGACGGCAAAAAATTCATCGAAGGGCTGTCAGGCCTTTGGTGTGCCTCGCTGGGGTTCTCGGAACAGCGCCTTGTCGATGCGGCAACAAAGCAGATGCAGACCCTGCCGTTTTACCACAACTTTGCCCACAAGGCGGTCGAACCGGCGATTGAACTGGCCGATTATCTGGTCCAGCACGCCCCGGTGCCCATGTCCAAGGTGTTCTTTACCAACTCGGGTTCCGAGGCCAACGATACCCAGGTTAAACTGGTCTGGTACTACAACAACATTCTGGGTCGCCCGGAAAAGAAAAAGATCATCGCGCGCCACGGGGCCTATCACGGCATCACCGTGGCCGCCGCCAGCCTGACGGGGCTGCAATATGCCCACAACGCCTTTGACGTGCCGATCAACAACATCCTGCACACCGATTGCCCGCATTTCTATAAATACGGGACCGAGGGCGAAACCGAAGAAGAATATGCCACAAGGCTGGCCGCCAATCTGGAAGAACTGATCCAGAAAGAAGGCCCCGACACCGTCGCCGCCTTTATCGCCGAGCCGTTTTTGGGCGCAGGCGGGGTTATCGAGCCACCCAAAGGCTATTACGAAAAAATTCAGCCTATTCTGGACCAACATGACATCCTGTTCATCGTCGACGAGGTGATCAGCGGGTTTTACCGGACCGGCAACATGTTCGCGACCGAAACCTATGGGCTGAAACCCGACCTGATGACCATGGCCAAGCAATTGTCCGGCGCTTACCTGCCCATCGGCGCGGTGATGATGAACGAAAAGATCCACGAGGCACTGGTCGAAGGCAGCCGCAAGTTTGGCATTTTCGGCACCGGGTTCACCTATTCGGGCCATCCGGTTCCGGCCGCCGTGGCGCTGGAAACCCAAAGGATTTACGATGATCGCAACATCGGTGCCCATGTCAAATCCGTCGCCGTCACCTTTCAGAAACGCCTGCGCGCACTGGCCGATCATCCGCTGGTGGGCGAGGTGCGCGGCCTTGGCCTGATCGGCGCGGTCGAACTGGTCGCTGACAAGGCGGCGCGGCGCAATTTCGACCCGGCGCAGGGGGTGGGGGCCTATACGGTTGAACGCGCCACCGAACACGGGCTGATCGTGCGCGGACTGGTCAATGACACGATCGCCTTTTGCCCGCCGCTAATCATCACGGACGCGCAAATCAACGACATGTTCGACATCTTTGAACGTGCCCTTGATGACACGGCCGGCCACGTGGCCGGGCTGTAAGGGGCGCAAAAAATGGGGAATGGCTGGCAGGTAGGGATCGATATTGGTGGCACCTTCACCGATATTGTCGCCAGCCACCCCGAAACCGGCAATACACGCGCCGCCAAGGTGGCCACCCGCGTGGATGATCGTGTCGCGGGGGTGCTGGCCGCCCTTGGGGCCGTTTCGCTGGACTGGGCGCAGGTCGATGACCTGATCCTGGGCACGACGATGGTCACCAATGCCATCGTCGAAAACGATCTGGCCCAGGTCGCGCTGATCACCACCCGCGGGTTTGGCGACACGCTGGCCATCGGGCGCCAGAACCGTCGCCACCTGTACCGCCTTGATCTGCCCCCCAAAGCCACGCCTCAGGTGCCGCCCGCGCGGCGCTTTGAAGTGACCGAACGGCTGGACCATCGCGGCGAGGTTCTGACGCCGCTTGATATGGGGTCCGTGATGGCGGTTCTGGATCAGGTGGCCGCCACCGGCGTGCGCGCCGTGGCCGTGTCGCTGCTGCATTCCTATACCGATCCCACCCACGAAGAGGCATTGGCCACCCATCTGCGCAAACGGTTCGATTTTGTCGCCCTGTCCAGTCAGGTCAACCCCGAGGCCCGCGAATATGAACGCACGGCAACCACCGTCCTGAGCGCCAGCGTCATGCCGCTGGCCGCCGGGCATCTGGACCGGCTTGACGCGATCAAACCGGCCCATTCACGCCTGCACCTGTTTCATTCCGCCGGGGGCATGGCCGCGCCCTCTGTGCTGCGTGATCTGCCGCTGGGGCTGGCCATGTCCGGCCCGGCCGCCGGGGTGGCCGCCGCCGGGCATGTTGCCGACGCGCTGGGGATTGATCAGGCGCTAAGTTTTGACATGGGCGGCACCACCACCGATGTGTGCCTGATCCGGGATGGTCAGGCCGCCGTTACCAGTAACCGTACCTTAGGCGACCGCCCCATGCGTCAGCCGATGGTGGCCGTCGATTCGATTGGGGCCGGGGGCGGGTCAATCGCCCGGCTGGACCACGGCGCACTGGTGGTTGGTCCGCAAAGTGCCGGGGCCGATCCCGGACCGGCCTGCTATGGCAAGGGCGGCACACAGGCAACCGTCAGCGACGCCAACGTGGTCCTTGGGTATCTTGATGCGGGGCGGGCCTTGGGCGGTGATCTGCGCCTTGATGCGAATGCCGCCCGCCGGGCAATCGCGCCGCTGGCGGCCAATATGGATATGACGGTTGAACAGGCGGCACTGGGCATTGTCCGGGTGGCCAATGCGGCCATGACCCGCGCCCTTGGCCGCATTACGGTGGAACAGGGCATTGACGGGCGCGCCTGCACCCTGCTGGCGTTCGGCGGGGCCGGGCCGATGCATGCAGTTGATGTTGCAAAGGAATTTGGCATCTCACGGGTGATTATCCCAAGGTTTTCATCGATGTTTTCGGCGTTGGGCTGTGTCAGTGCGCAGATGCGTTATACCCGTCAGCAAACCCTGCGCATGGCCTCGACCGACTGGGATGCGCGGCGGCTGAACAATGTCAGGGATGCCCTGCGCACCCGGCTGGGCGAGCATCTGGCAGAGCCGCTGAAGGCGCGTGACCAAAGCACCAGCACCATTACAATCGATGAGGTGGCGCTGATCCGCTATCGCGGCCAAAGCTATGCCATCGAAGTGCCCGATCCGGATTTTGAGGACCGCACCGCCCTTGGGGCCGCGTTTCAGGCCCTGCACAACAAACTATACGGTTTCGCCACCGACGAACCGTGGGAGTTGGAATCGCTGCGCATGGTCGCCTCCCTGCCAAAACCCCCTGAAACCACGGGCACATTCGCCACCCAGCCCAGTGAACGGACCGGCGGACAAACCACGCCCTGCCCGATAAAATCCACCCCCTGCTGGTTCGCACAGGCCAACGCGTCACAGGCCAACGCGTCACAAACTGGCCCGCTGGACACACCACGCCATGACCGGGCCAGCCTGCCCGTGGGCCAGCCCCTGCCCGGCCCTCTGGTGGTCGAGGACGCGTTTTCAACCATTATCGTCCCGCCGGGGGCAACCCTGACCCCGGACCGCAATGGCCACCTGCTGATTGATACGGGCCTGATTGATACGGGAACAACCACATGACCCCGCACATCGACCCCATCACACTGGAAGTGATCCGCAACGCGCTAAGCGCCGCCGCCGAGGAAATGTCGCTGGTGGTCATGCGCTCGGCCCGCTCGCCGCTTCTGCGCGAGGCGGGTGATTTGTCATCCGCCATTACCGACGCTGACGGGTTTCTGGTGGCGCAGGGGCGCGATGTGCCAATGCACATGGGCGTGATGAGCTTTACAGTCCGCGAATTCCTGAAACGTGTGCCAAAGGACCGGCTGGCGGCGGGCGATGTGTGGTTGCTGAACCTCCCCGAGGTGGGCGGCAACCACCTGCCCGACGTCAAGGCAATCCGCCCGGTGTTTATTGACGGCGTCATTCGCGGCTTTGCCGTGTCGCTGGCCCATTGGGCCGACACAGGCGGGGCGGTGCCCGGCAGCTATGTGCCCAACGCCACCGATGCCTGGGCCGAAGGCCTGCGCATTCCGCCCCTTCGCGTGTTCACCGCCGATGGGATCGACCGGGAAAAGCTGGACATAATCCTGTGCAACGTGCGCAGCCCCGAGGAACGCAAGGGCGATATTCTGGCGCAGATGGCCGCGACCCGCGCCGCCGATGAACGCCTGCACCAGTTGTTCGCACGCCATGGCACCGAAACGACACTGGCCGCGATTGCCGCGATCCATGACCGCGCCGAAGCACAGATGCGCAGCGCCATCCGGGACATCCCGAACGGGGTTTACCGGGGCGAGGACTGGCTGGATGATGACGCAGGCGGCGGCGGGCCGGTTGGTGTGCGGGTCAAGGTGACCATCGCCGGTGATGCGGCCGAATTTGATTTCACCGGCACCGATGACGCCGCGCGCGGCCCCCTTAACACCACGCCATTCATCACCGCAGCCAGCGTCTTTTACGTGATGAAGGCGCTGTTTGGTCCCGATATTCAGCCCAGTGGCGGATGTTACCGCCCCATGCGGGTCATCACCCGGCCCGGATCGCTGCTTGAACCGGGCATTGAACGCCCGGTGGTGGGCGGTAACCACGAAACATCGCAACGCATTGCCGACGCCATCTTCAAGGCGTTCGAGCCGGTCTGCGCTGAGCGTCTTAGCGCCGGGGGGGCAACCACATCCGGGTTGCTGCTGTTTGGCGGGCGGCGCGCCGACGGGGTGTGGACCACATTGTACGAAACCCACGGCGGCGGTGAAGGCGCACGCATTGACCGCGACGGGGCCGACGTGATCCGCGTGCATATGTCAAACGTGATGAACACCCCCGCCGAGGTGATCGAGGCCGAATACCCCCTGCGCATCGACTGTCAGCGCCTGCGGCAGGGCTCAGGCGGGGCCGGGCGGCACAAGGGCGGAATGGGCACCCACCGGGAATACCGGATCATGACCGATGACATGTCCGTCACCTCGATGTTTGAACGCCGGGTAATCCCGCCATACGGGCTGCGCGGGGGGCACGATGGCCAGGCATTCGCCGTGAATGTGGTTCGCGCGCAAGGCACCACAGAAACGATGACCGGCAAGACCAACATGCGCCTGAATACCGATGACGTGGTGGTGGTTCAGTCCTGTGGCGGGGGCGGATACGGCACACCAGAAGAAATTGATGACCCAGATAGAAAAGGAAAATCCCATGAAACTTGAAGGCAAATTTGCAATCGTCACCGGCGCGGCCAAGGGCATGGGCGCGGCGATCACCACCACGCTGGCCCGCGAAGGGGCGGATATTGTCCTGACCGCGCGGGATGTGGACGCACTGGAACCGGTCGCGGCCAAGGTACGCGCCATGGGGCGGCGCGCACATGTGGTGGCCTGCGATGTGATCGAAGAGGAACAGGTCGCGGCGATGGTCGCAGCGGCGTTAGAGGCCTTCAACGGGCGCATCGACATTCTGGTCAACGTGGCCGGTGTGACAGGGCCAATCGAAACCCCGATTCAGGATATCAAGGTTGATGATTTCGACTATGTGATCACCGCCAACGAACGCGGCACATTCCTGCCGATCAAACATGTGGTGCCAACCATGATCACCCAGAATTCTGGCAAGATCGTCAATATCTCTGGCACCTCGGGCCTGCGGGGCTATCCGATGCGCACATCCTATTCGGCCTCAAAGTGGGCGGTGCGGGGCATCACCAAAACCGTGGCGCTTGAACTGGGCCAGTATGACATCAACGTCAACGCCGTCTGCCCCGGCATCGTTGAAACCCCGCGCATGCAAAAGCTGTGCGAAGGCAAGGCCAAAAAACGCGGCTGGACGGTTGCGCAGGTCTATGAGGAATACGTGCAGGACATGGCGCTAAAGCGGGTCACCACCGGGCAGGACGTGGCCAACACCGTGCTGTTTCTGGCCAATGACGATTCGCGCCAGATCACCGGCCAGAATATCGCCGTCGATGGCGGCTGGGACGTTTAAGGCAGGAGGAACCGACAGATGAACACAACCCGCAACACAGAGATCCCCGGCGGATTACCAACCCGGATGTATATCGATGGCCACCACGTCGAGGCCACCGGGGGGGGACGCATTGAAACCATTGACCCGGCCACAGGTCAGGTGTTTGCCGATTTCCCCGCCGGTCAGGTGGCGGATGTTGACGCGGCGGTGGCCAGTTCCAAGGCCGCCCTTTGGGGGCCGTGGCGTCAGGTTGTCCCGGCTGAACGCGCGCGGATTCTGATCCGCACCGCGGCACCGATCCGGCGCGATGCGCAACGTCTGGCAATGATCGAGGTTCTGGACAGCGGCAAACCCCTGGGCGAGGCACTGGGAGATGTGGAAACCACCGCGTATTACTTTGAATATTACGCCGGAATGGCCGATAAATTGCAGGGCGACACGATCCCGCTGGGACCGGATTTCATGTCGTTCACCCTGCATGAACCGGTTGGGGTG
>DAOUPC010000060.1 GCA_030626365.1 Paracoccaceae bacterium | reverse complement strand
GCAGTTTTATACGCATGACCTGCCGTGCATCATATCCCCCGAGTCGTGGCGGATTAGGCGGATTTTAGCCACATTTTAACGGGGCTGACTGATTGCTGTATTTTCGTCATATTTGATGGATATCAGAGGACAACATAACTGTATCCACCCATTAGGAGTTGCCCGCTATGAAGCAAATTAAAAACCGTGTTGCAGGAGTAATCGTTGTTGCGGCGCTAAGCACAGCGCCGGTTGTTCTGACGTCTGCTGCTGTCTCTTTGTTGATGACTGACGCCGCGATGGCCAAGGGGAATGGCGGCGGGAATGGCGGCGGAAACGGCGGCGGGAATGGTGGTGGAAACGGCGGCGGGAACGGCGGCGGAAACAGCGGTGATCATGGTGGTAATGGCAAAGGCGGTGGTGTTGGCCAGGACGGCGGACACGGGAAAAGCGCCGGGCGCGATTCCGGACGCGGTTCTGCGTCGGGCCGTGGACATGGCAACGGGTCCGGTAAGGGATCGGGCCTTGGTTTCGGGAAAGGTTTCGCGGATAGCCTGTCAAATGGCTTTGGCATCTTTGGACGAGGCAAAAGCGGAACCAGCGCGAGCCATGCAAAATCAGGTGTGTCTGGCAAGGGACTGGCGGGCAGGCATGATAAGTCACTCAGCAAGTCGCAAGGGGCAATTGCAAGCAACATGAAGGGCCTGAACGCAGCGCATGCCAGTGCGACGGCGCGTGCGAATGCGGCCGCCAACAGTCGGGTGGGAATGATCGCCGCCTATGAACTGGCGTCGCTTGATGTGATCGGCGTGACCAGTGAGATTGCCGAACTTGAGGCAACGATCGATGAAACCGTGCCAACCAGCGAAGAATTCGTCGCTGACAACATTGCCGAGGACGCAACCCTGTCGCCGGATGAACTGGCCGCGGCGATGGATTCGCTTGACCCCACATCGCCGGACTATCAGTCCGAGGTAGATGCCATTGCGGCCGGCCTTACCGGGCTTGACCCGGATGATCCCGAAAACGAAGAGGCACTGGCCGGGGTATCCGCCAGCATCGGTGACGCGGTTTCCGCCCAGGCCGAGCAGGCGGATATTGCGGACGCCATTGCCGATCTGGAAGGGACGCTTGCAGATGTCCAGACCGATCAGATCGCCGCGCTGTCCAGCGCATATTCGCCGCATGACATAACGGACCTGACCGATGAATCCCTGTCCGCGCTGCACGGTCTTTTGGGGCTGAGCGAAGAGGCCATCCCGGATCTGTCACAGGAAGTGGACACCACTGCGGATGCGACAGATGTTGAAACCACATCGGACAGTGCGACCAGCGACTAGGCGTATAAGAAATAAACCAATTTGGGGGCCGCATTTTTTGCGGCCTCTTTTTTTGAAACCCTCGGTCTTTTGAAAGCTGGTATTCAGCTTGCCCGCTGGCAACGGGGTATCAGGCCGGGCGGGCATGGCGTTGCAGGTGTGGTGCCCGAATCGCGATTTGGCCTTAGCTGCGGTTGATTCGGGCAATCTTGTGGCAGATTATCCTGATAATTAGATACAAAGCCGCCGGATATTGCTGATTGTCGCTGATGCCAGGCTAAAACCGGGGCAAATGTGGCAGCGCGTGCCACATTCTTTCCTTGAAATTTGCACATGAGCATTGTTTTCCAAATGGAAACAAAACGATGGGGGAAACCCGTCGATATTGAAAGATATGGGAAAAATTTCGGGTAAACACACCTATTCCATGTATGTTCTCCGCAAAAAATCGAAACAATCCACACCTGTAGGGTGATCTGAATCGCCCATATGACCGCCCCAAGGGCGCGTTCACCGGGCATTTTCCACGGACTTTTTCTTTGACGGTTTGGGCGGCTCCGATATTCATAGGACAGCCCAACTGGGGGGCGATGTCTGTAGGTCACGGGGGTGACCGCAAGAATTTGCATCGGGAGGATGCAGGGAATGTGTATCCGCACGGCGGTGCCCGCATGGTGAAAACTGGCGGGTGAAAGCGGGTGGATGATACCGAAAGTACGGCCTGGGCATTACCGCCCCGGACTGTGCCGGTCACTTCTTTGCAGCGTAATACCTTAATCCCGTGTTCGCACATTCTTGTGGGTCACCGATGTTCAGACATTGCCGGTGCGGTCGGGATTTATATCTGCCTTAGTGGCGGGTCTGGCATTCGGGATGCCGCAAAGGAGAGAAGTGATGGCGCGAAACTTTGACAACATCTATGCGGCGAATGTGGTTGGTCTGTGGGACTTTCGCGACGGCCAGGAAAATGATGATACGGGTCTTGATGACGGCATTGCGCAGGACGGAACACCGATTGGCGGCCCCAGCACCGCAGCGGGTTGGCTGCTGAACGATGGCAGTGATGACCGCTTTGAGGTGCATGGCGACGATGACCCCTTTGATCTTGCCGCGGGGACGATCATTACCGAATTCAAACAGTTCAGCCCGATCGGCAGCGACCCCGATACGGTTGTAAGCCGCGGGATTGCCGACCCGGCCGTATGCAACGGGTTCTTTGAAATCCGGGTAACTGGCGATGGGGCGATCGAGGCCTATCATACGGGCAGCGCCGGATCGGATTTGCTTTCGACCGGGGCCGGATTTCTGGCAAGCACCGATGTGATCAAGGTTTCCTATTCCTGGTCAGATTCATCTGTTTCGAAAATGCTGGTTGAAAACGTGACCCAGGGGACCAGCATATTGGTGGCCGGTTCTGTGCCCGGCATGACAATGGACATCGTGACCGATAGCACCTCAAGCTTTGTGATTGCCGCCCAAGAGATATCCGACGACAGTTTTGGCCAGCAGTTCAACGGTGGCGTGGATTACGTCGCGGTTCTGGACAAGCCGGTGATCGGGCAGGGTGATGGTATTGTGGACGGCACAGCCGGGGCCGATGTGATCGACCTGGCCTATACCGGTGATCCCGAGGGCGACATGATCGACGCGGGCGATGCCATTCTGGCGGGCGAGGCACCTGATGACGATATTGTGGATGCCGGCGCGGGTGATGATCTGATCAAGGCCGGTCTGGGCAATGACGATGTCTATGCCGGAAGCGGCAATGACACGGTTTATGGTGAAACCGGGGATGACCTGATTTACGGTGACAGCAACCTGCGGGCCGACAGCGGCGGCGGGTCTGTTCGCGAAAGCTTTGAGTGGGACCTGGCACCGGACCCGGACAGTTCCGGGCCAATTGATGATGGCGATGATTTAAGCGGTGGATTCACCCAGAACACCGGCCATGTTGATGTGACCTATTCGGTGGTGCATGAAACCTCGGGTGTCGATACGCAGTTTCACACCCAGGGACAGCACACCACCAACATTGTTACCGATGGTGACCCGGTCAACGAAAACAGCTCACTTTCCTCGATGTTGAACGGCCAGGCCAATAGCGCCGAATACAAGCTGGAGTTTTCGCAGTCGGTGACGGGTGTTTCGTTCCGGATCAATGATATCGATGCTGATGGCGTGGTCCAGGTGCAGGCGTTCGACCCTGATGGAAACCTGATCGAGGTAACATTGTCGGACGCCCCGTTGCTGAGCGTAACAGACGGGGACGCGGCCCCCGGCAAGGACACCGCCGACAGCCAGGGCGGTTACGCCGACCCCAACAATGCGAACTATTCGGTGCTGGTGACAATTCCGGGTCCGGTGGCGTCTTTTGTGATCTCGCATGATCAGGACGGCTGCCAGAATTCCGGCATCATGGTGACGGATGTGTATTTTGATGTGCCGCTGGTCGATCCCGGCCAAGATGGCAACGACGTGCTGTATGGTGGCGATGGCGACGACATGATCTATGGCCAGGGTGGGGATGATACCATCATTGGCGCCAACGGATCGGACACCGTATCAGGTGGCGATGGCGACGATGTGATCTATACCCAAAGTTCGGTCCGTTCAGGCCTGCCTGACCTTGGGTTCCCCGGATATGCCGGCCTGCCGGGGTTTCCTGCAGACCCGGATATTTATGATGACCGGGACGTGGTTGATGGCGGCGACGGAAATGACTTTATCCGGACCGGCGACGATGTTGACGTGATCACTGGCGGTGCCGGGAATGACACGATCGATGGTGGTTTTGATGCCGATGTCATCGACGGCGGCACCGGTGATGACCTTATTATTGGCGGTGAAGGGTCTGACGTGATTTCCGGCGGCGACGGGGCCGACACCATTTATGGTGGTCTGGACCCATCCTTTCCGGATTACCTGAATATCTCGGATGATGGTTCGGTCGGCCCGCCCGACCCTGTCACCAACAATGGCATGGATGTGATCGACGGCGGTGCCGGTGATGATGTGATCTATGGTCAGGATGATGATGACATCATCACTGGCGGGACCGGCGATGACTTTATCGACGGTGGTGTTGATAATGACCATCTGTCGGGTAATGACGGCGCGGATACCCTGGTGGGTGGGCAGGGTGATGATGCTATTGATCTTGGTGGCGGCGATGGTGATGCGGATCAGGCCTTTGGCGGTCAGGATTCTGATACGTTCATGGGGGTCGGTCAGGGCGACTATATCGATGGGAACGAAGATGCCGATAACTCGGACTATGATGTTCTGAACCTGACCGGGTCTGCCGAATCCGTTAATGCCGGTGGCAGTCTGTCAGTGGCCTATGATCCTGCCGATGCAGAAGATGGTGTTGTCACCTATTATGACGCGCTGGGAAATACGACCGGAACAACCGAGTTCTATAATATCGAAAAGGTCATTCCCTGCTTTACCCCCGGCACCCTGATTGCCACGCCACGTGGCGAGATGCGGGTCGAGGACCTGAAGATCGGCGACCGGGTGATCACCCGTGACAATGGCATTCAGGATATCCGCTGGGTTGGCGCGCGCGACATGGGCGGTCAGGAACTGGCCGAGGCGGCGCACCTTAACCCGATCCTGATCCGTCAGGGCGCGCTGGGCAACGGATTGCCGGAACGCGACATGATGGTCAGCCCCAACCACCGGGTGCTGGTGGCCAACGATAAAACGGCGCTTTATTTCGAGGACCGCGAAGTGCTGGTTGCGGCCAAGCACCTGACCGGGCTGGAGGGCATTGACCGGGTCGAGGTGTCAAATGTCACCTATATCCACTTTATGTTCGCCCAGCACGAGGTGGTGCTGTCGGACGGGGCCTGGAGCGAAAGCTTCCAGCCTGGCGATCTGTCGCTCAGGGGGGTCGGAACCGCGCAGCGCAACGAAATCCTGGAACTGTTCCCGGACCTGAAAACCCGCGAGGGGATCGACGCCTATAGTTCGGCTCGACGGACCCTTAAGAAACACGAAGCCCGGTTGCTGATGTAAGTCAGCGCCCCGCTTCTCAACCCCGAATATGCAGCGTTTTCGCGTGAATCGGGGCACGCAGGCCGCAAGGGCGGGTCAGGTTTCTGGCCCGCCCTTGTTGTCATTTTGCCGTATCTTGCACAGCCTGCCAGGCGGCCCAGTCGGCTGGCGTATCCAGATCACATAACGCGCGGGTGTCGGGCAGGGCATGGGTCTGTACCCGGTGTTTGTGGGCCCTGACCACAAGGCGCCCACCCTGATCACCGGAAACGGATTGTAATTGCGCGAACAAATCCGCCGGGAAGATTACCGGGTGGCCGGGGGTCCCGTCAGATGTGGTTGCACGGATGATCGCATCGGGTGCGTTTTGCGCGGCTTGCACAAGGGCCATAAGGTCGTCGGTTTGCAGGTCGGGCATGTCACCGGGCAGGATCATCACGGCGGGTGTTCCTTTTGGCAATGCGGCAACGCCACGGCGGATCGAGGCGGCCATGCCGCTGGCCCGGTCGGGCACCGGCACCGGCGTTGCGCCCCCATCGCGCACAAGGCGCGCGCGTGGGTGTGACAGGTCGGGCAAGGTGACAAACACCGGCAGGCCGGTGGCCCTGGCCCGGTGGATCACCCGGGCCAAAAGGGGGCCGCCTTGTGCGTCCTTCATCAGTTTGTCCTGCCCGCCCATGCGGGAGGAGGTGCCGGCGGCGGGGATCAGGATGGCGGTTTGGGGCATTGGTTGGTGTTCTTTTTGATAGGGTCGCGCCTGTGGTCCGCGGGGGAGCCTCCGGCGGGGATATTTGAGAACAGAAGAAGGGGAAAGGGAAGGGGTCAGCCCCGCATTCGTGCGCCATTGCCGTCAAAAAGCGGTGTGGTGATCAGGGTGGCGTCACGCATTTGTCCGAGGATTTCGATTTTGACCCTGAGGCCATCGGTTATGTGGTCTGTCGGGAGAAAGCCAAGGGCGATGGATTGGCCCGCATGGTGCGAATAGCCGCCCGAGGTGCAAAAGCCCTGAACCGAGCCGTCGAGCCAGATTGGTTCATAGCCTTGCACGTCGGCGTCGTCGGCATCGACCCGAAAGGCGCAAATGCGGCGCGACGGGCCAAGGGCGCGTTCGGAAAGTGCGGCGTCTTTACCAATGAAATCAACAGGTTTGGAGGAGGAGATAAAGCGATCCATGCCGGTTTCGCAGGCCGTGTAGTCGGGGGAATATTCGGACAGCCAACTGCCAAAGAATTTATCAAGCCTGAGGGACATCATGGCCCGCATGCCAAAGGGCACCATTTGATGTGGCTGGCCGGCCTGCCAGAGGGTTGACCAGAGTTGCCGCTGGGCCATTGGGTCGCAATAGATTTCATAGCCCAGGTCGCCGGTATAGCTGACCCGTTGCACCAGGCAGTTGGTTGTGCCGACCACGATTTCGCGCAGGTCCATGAATTTCATGTCCGAGATGTCGCTTAGGGTGCAGGCCGACAGAACCGTGCGCGACAGGGGCCCGGCGATTTGGAAGCCATTTCGTTTATCGCTTATGTTTTCGATGGTTACGTCGTCTTGTTGATGTTGCAACAGCCAGCGCATGTGGATGTTTTGATTGCTGTAAGAGGCCGTCAGTTGAAAGGTGGTATCGTTCAGGCAAGAGACCGTGAAATCACCGATCAGTCGCCCTTTGGGGGACAGCATCGGTGTCAGGCTAAGGCGTCCCGGCAAGGGGATGCGGCCTGCCATGATCCGGTCAAGCCAGGCGCGTGCGTGCGTTCCGGTGATCAGGAATTTGCCGAAATTGTGCACTTCGTTGATGCCGACGCCAGCGCGCACGCCGCGCACTTCGCGTGCGGTGGCCTGAAACGCGTCTGAGCGGCGGAACGAGGGGGTTTCAAAGGTCGGTTCATCACCGGTTGCGAAGTAATTGACCACCTCAAGCCCGTATTGCTGCCCCCAGACCGCGCCCATGTCGGAAAATATGTCATACATCGGTGTGGTGCGGCAGGGGCGCGCGGCGGGCAGTTCTTCGTTGGGGTAGGCCACTGAAAACCGTTTCTGATAGTTTTCGATCACCTTGGGGCGGGTATAGCCGGGGCTGATCCAGTTACCAAAGCGGGCCACGTCCATGGCCGTTACATCGCGTTCGGTTTCACCCTCGATCATCCATTGTGCCAGCATCAGGCCGACGCCACCGCCCTGGCTGAATCCGGCCATCACGCCACAGGCGGACCAGTAGTTGCGCAAACCCGGAACCGGCCCGACCAAGGGGTTGCCATCGGGGGCAAAGGTGAACGGGCCGTGGATCACTGTCTTGACCCCGGCGCTGGCCAGTACGGGAAAGCGTTTGTAAGCGAATTCAATGCTTTCTTCGATCTTGTCAAAGTTATCCGGCAACAGTTCATGGCCGAAATTCCAGGGTGTGCCCTGCACGGCCCAGGGTTTGCAGGGCTGTTCATAAAAGCCGATGCAAAGCCCGCGCCCCTCTTGTCTGAGATAGCTTTCGCCGGCCGGGTCCATCACGTGGGGATGTTCTTTGTCAGCCTCGTATATCTGCGCGATGTCGTCGGTGACGATATACTGATGCTCCATCGGGTGCAGGGGCATATAGACCCCGGCCATCGCCCCCACCTCGCGTGCCCACAGGCCGGCGGCGTTGACCACATGTTCGGCGTGGATCGTGCCCTTGTCGGTGACCACATCCCAGGTGCCGTCGGCGCGTTGGCGGGTTTCCTGCACCATGCAATGGGTTTGGATGCTTGCCCCGCCCATGCGGGCCGCCTTGGCATAGGCGTGGGTGGTGCCGGATGGGTCAAGGTGGCCATCCAGTGGGTCATAAAGCGCGCCGATGATGCCGTCAGTGTTGGTGATCGGAGAGATTTTGCGGATATCGTCCGGCGTGACAATTTCGGTGTCCAGCCCCATGAACCGGTGTTTGGCACGTTCCGCCAAAAGCATGTCGAACCGGTCGCGGTTGTCGGCCAGGGTTATGCCGCCCACGTGATGCAACCCGCATGACATGCCGGTTATTTCCTCTAACTCTTTGTAAAGGCGGATGGTGTATCCCTGAAGCGCGGCCATGTTGGTATCGCCGTTCAGCGTGTGAAATCCACCCGCCGCGTGCCAGGTGGACCCTGATGTCAGATCTGATCGTTCGATCAGCATTACATCCGACCAGCCCAGTTTGGTCAGATGATACAGAACCGAAACGCCGACGACACCGCCGCCGATCACGGCCACACGGGTGGTGGTTTGCATATGAGGACCCTCCAGGTTCAACTGTACCCGATGGTGGGGGCAGGCGGCCCGGCCCGGCCCGTCAGAAAGCGACAGGTTTTGTCGTTTGGGTGATCCTGTGGTTTATCCTGTGGCCCAACCGGACAGTTCTGCCGCCTTCTGGCGCAGCCACAGAATGTCGAACCCGCCAAGCATCCGGTATCCTTTGGCGATCAGTACGTCGGCCTGTTCTTTGTTCAGCGCAATGCCACACATGGGCAGTCCGGCGTTAAGCGCGGCCTTTTCGATCTTTTCCTGTGCGGCCAGAAAATCGGGATGGTCGAACTGGCCAGACACCCCCAGTGCGGTTGATAAATCGAACGAGGCAAGGACAATGAAATCGACGCCCTCGACCGCGCAGATTTCATCAATGTTGGCGGTGGCCTCGACTGTTTCGATCAACAGGCAACAGACCAGTTGGTCCTCGATGTCCGGTTGGTAGGTGGGTAATGACGATTGCCAGCGTGACTGGGCAATGAACGGGCCGAACCCACGGGTGCCACGGGGCGGATAGCGCAGGCTGGCCACGGCGTTTGTTGCGTCATTGGCCGTTTGGATCAAGGGAAAGACGATCCCTTCGGCCCCCAGGTCCAGCACCCGTTTAACCTGGGCCGTGTCGTTTTCGGCAATCCGTATCAGCGGGGCGCAATCGGTGCCGGCGGTGGCGGCAATCATCGCGTGGGCCGATGCGTAATCAACCGCGCCATGTTCCAGATCAATGATAACCAGGTCCGCGCCGGATGCGGCGATGGCCTGGGTAACGGTGGCTGACGGTATGGTGCAGACGGTGCCGGTCAGGCAGGCATCGCCATTTTGCAATTTGTGTTTCAGGCTGGGCATGGGTGACCTTTCAGGTTGGGATCACCATAAAGGTAGGTGGTTTTCCCAAATCGTCACATGAATTTTTCCGGGTTTGTGATGTGCCCGCGGCGGAACATGCCATGAAAGGGTATTATTTGCCCGGCCCCGCCGCCCAGAACCCTGACCTTAAAGCGGTCTGATCTTCAGCCCGGTTATCCGGTTCCCGTCACGCGCCATCACCTCAAAGCGGAAATTGTGGAACGAAAACACCTGTCCCACGGTCGGGATCATCTGTGCCTCGTGGATCACCAGGCCGGCGACGGTGTTGGCCTCGTCATCGGGCAGGGACCAGTCCTTGGCGCGGTTCAGGTCGCGGATCGTCATGGCCCCGTCTACCTGATACTGGCCATCCTCGGTCCGGGTCACGATCTGATCTGCATCGGGGTCGAATTCGTCGGTGATCTCTCCGACGATCTCTTCCAGGATGTCCTCAAGCGTGATCAGCCCCTGAAGTGATCCATATTCGTCCACCACCAGCGCGAAATGGCTGCGCAGGCGCAGGAATTCGTGCATCTGATCATCCAGAGGCGTGGTTTCGGGTACGAAATAGGGTGGCACGGTCACATCCGTGATGCGAAACCGTTTTAGGGCAGATGCGTCGCCATCCGGCCCGCCGATCTGTTCGTAGATGGCCCGCAGCAGGTCCTTGGCGTGGACAATCCCGACAATGTTTTCGGCCTCGTCCCGGAACACCGGCAGGCGGGTGTGTGCGCTTTGCAGGCATTGTTTCAGGATCGTTTCGGGGTCGTCATTGGCATTGATCATTTCGATGTCTGATCGGTGCAGCATGATTTCCTCCACCGTCCGGTCGCTCAGGTCCAGCGCGCCCAGGATACGGTCGCGGTCTTCCTTTTCGACCACGCCTTCGGAATGGCCCAGCTGGATCGCCCCGGCGATCTCTTCGCGCACCGCCAGCATCTGGCTGTCGGCCTCGATCTGAACACCAAACAGGCGCAGCAACCCGCGCACCAGCATACGCACCAGCCCCACCACGGGGGCAAATACCGTGACGATGACGCTAATCACCGGGGCCACCCAGGCGGCGGCCTTTTCCGAGTTGATGATGGCATAGGTCTTGGGCAGTACCTCGGCAAAGATCAGCACCAGAAAGGTCATCACCAGCGTTGCCAGCGCCACGCCGCTTTGGCCGAATGTGCGGGTGAACAGCGCGGTCGCCAAAGACGCGGCCAGGATGTTGACCAGGTTATTGCCCAACAGGACCGACCCGATCAGTCGTTCGGTGTCTTCGGTGATCTTTAGCGCCGCACGCGCACCGCGCGACCCCTTGTCGGCCTGCGCCCGCAGTTTTCCACGTGACGCGGCGGTCAGCGCGGTTTCCGAGCCCGAGAAAAAGGCCGACAGCAGCAGCAGCAGCGCAATTATGCCGCAACTGATCCAGAAGGCACCGTCAATGGGTGCAGTGATGGGGTCCATGGGTTTTATGTGTCCTTTGTCCTGTCCCCGGTTATGGGGCCGCGCCCCGGCGCAATCAAGGGTCCGGCGTGTCGGTGGTGTCGGATGCGTCTGCCTTGCGGGCCAGGGGGTGGCGTTCCAGCACCAGTTCTGCAAGGCGCGCGTCCATGACGTGGGTATAGATTTCGGTTGTGGCGATATCTGCGTGGCCCAGCAGCGTCTGGATGATGCGCAAATCGGCCCCATTGGCCAAAAGGTGCGTGGCAAAGGCATGGCGCAGCGTATGCGGCGTGACTTTGTCCGGGTTGACCCCACCGGCCACCGCCAGTTCCTTGATCAGCAGATAGAACCGGTGCCGTGTCAGGTGCCCGGCCTTGCCACGTGACGGGAACAGGAAACGGGCCTGAACCTGTGACTGGGGCAGGCCCCTGGCCGCGCGGTCGGCCAGGTCGCCATCCCGCTTTACCAGCCATGCGGCCAGCGCATCGCG
>DAOUPC010000252.1 GCA_030626365.1 Paracoccaceae bacterium | reverse complement strand
TTGGCATTTCGAATCAATCCTTAACTGCGAATCACCTCGTTCTTTCCTCTAGATATGGGTAAAAAAACCTTAGGAATGATTGATTTGTCGCACTTTTGGCGGATGCCCGATTGGTGGTTGCGCTAAACATGTGCTTGGTTGCGCTAACTGCATCAAAGCGACCTGTTCACCCCCCAAAGCTCCATGTTAAGACCCGAACCATCGGCCGAACGCCCCTGCGCGGCGACGGATCATCAGCGGCGAAATTGCTGCCACAGGAGAAGACACGCATGACATCTGGACGGGTTAACCCGCAGTTCCGACTTCAAGATCAGGGCATCAAGGGTCTGGGCAATGTCTATTACAACTTCAACGAACCGGCGCTGGTCGAAGCGGCGTTGAAGCGTGGTGAAGGTACCCTGGGCATTGGCGGGGCCTTTCTGGTGACCACCGGCAAATTTACCGGACGCTCGCCCAAGGACAAACATGTGGTCAAGACCGACAGCGTGGTGGACAACATCTGGTGGGATAACAACGCCGCGATGGAGCCGGCCAAGTTTGACGTGCTTTACCAGGACATGCTCAAGCATATGAAGGGTAAGGACTATTTTGTTCAGGATCTGATCGGAGGGGCGGATCAGGCGCATTCGATCAACGTGCGCATGGTAACCGAACTGGCCTGGCACGGGCTGTTCATCCGCCATATGTTGCGCCGTCCCGACCGCGAAGACCTGGATGATTTCACGGCCGATTTCACCGTCGTCAACTGCCCCAGCTTTCTGGCCGACCCGGCCCGGCACGGGTGCCGCAGCGAGACGGTGATTGCGATGAACTTCGACCGCAAGGTGATCCTGATCGGCGGTACGGAATACGCCGGTGAGAACAAGAAATCGGTTTTCACCCTGCTGAATTACCTGCTGCCGGAAAAGGGCATCATGCCGATGCACTGCTCGGCCAACCATGCCACTGGCAACCCGGTTGATACGGCCGTGTTCTTTGGCCTGTCCGGTACCGGCAAAACCACCCTTTCCGCAGACCCCGCCCGGACGCTGATCGGGGATGATGAACATGGCTGGTCTGACCGCGGCACCTTCAACTTTGAAGGCGGGTGCTATGCCAAAACCATCTCGCTTTCCCCCGAGGCAGAGCCTGAAATTTATGCCACCACCACCAAATTCGCCACGGTGATCGAGAATATGGTGTTCGACCCGGACACCAGAGAGCTGGATTTCGAAGATGATTCGCTGACCGCCAACATGCGCTGCGCCTATCCGCTTGAATACATTTCCAACGCATCAACCACTGCGATGGGTGGGCACCCCAAGAATATCATCATGCTGACCTGTGATGCGTTTGGCGTGCTGCCCCCCATTGTCCGGCTGACCCCGGCGCAGGCGATGTATCATTTCCTGTCCGGTTTTACCTCTAAGGTGGCCGGCACAGAACGTGGCGTGACCGAGCCAGAGCCGACCTTTTCGACCTGCTTTGGCGCACCGTTCATGCCGCGCCGCCCCGAGGTATACGGCAATCTGCTGCGCGAAAAGATCGCCCAGCACGGGGCGACCTGCTGGCTGGTCAATACCGGCTGGACCGGTGGTGCATATGGCATCGGGTCGCGTATGCCGATCCGTGCCACCCGCGCATTGCTGACTTCGGCACTGGATGGGTCACTGGCCGACGTGGAATTCCGCAAAGACCCCAACTTTGGCTTTGACGTCCCCATTGCAGCCCCCGGCGTGGCCGAGGTCCTTCTGGACCCGCGCCGCACATGGGAAGATCAGGCCGCCTATGACGCGCAGGCGGCCAAACTGGTACGGATGTTCTCTGATAACTTTGAACAATACGTGCCCTATATCGACGATGACGTAAAAGCAGCGGCCATCGGATAACCATCCGACATCCAACTGCCGGGGCGCGCTTTGTCTGGCGCGCCCTTTTCATTCTTAGGGTGCCCTAAACGCGGTCCTGGCCCTAATCACCCCATCAACCCGCGCCGGACAAGGTTCAGCCCCGCAATCAGCAACACAATATGCGTTGCCCGGCGAAACGTTGCCTGATCTATCCGGCTTTGCACCTGCCCGCCCAGCCACATACCCAACAACGCCGGTACCACCAGAACCACCGAAAAAGGGGCCGTTTCGGCCCGCATCACACCCGACCCGATATGCGCCACCAGCAATGCCATCGCGCCCAGCCCATAGATCACACCCTGTATCCGCAGATGCTCGGCCTTGGGGGTGTCCAGCGCCGTCAGGTAAAGCACGGTTGGCGGCCCCCAGATACCCGACAGCCCACCAATAAAGCCGGTGAATGCCCCCAGCGCGGCCTCAAGCGGTCGTGACTGCCCCTGTAACGTCCAGTGCAGCCCAAACAGTTGCACAGCCGCAAAACCGGCAACCGGCACACCAATGATCAACAGCATCGTTGACACTGGCAGCACCAGAACAAGCTGCGCACTGGCCAGCAGAAAAATCAGCCCAACCCCCAGAAACACCCCAAACCGGCGAACCGAGGCAACCGCCGCCTTTGGCCCGTGCCGCAGCGCCTGAATGCCATTGCTTGCCAGCGTCGGCATGATCAACCCGGCCAGTGCCATATCTGGCGACAGGAACATGCCCAGCCCCGACAACATAACCATTGGCATGGCGAACCCCACCATCCCCTTGATGGTCCCGGCCAGCCCGGCCACAGCAAAGGCCAGGGCAAGTTCGGTTGGTGAAATCAGGGTAAACAGGGCATCCATATCCCCCTTATGCACTATCACGGGATGCTGCACTGCAAAAACCTTTGCGCAATATTTGGTCAAACTGGCGCGGAATAACGTATTTTTGTTGCGCTGCACCTGCAAAATGATTACCAGCAGGCAACCGGATCAAGGGCACGTTTGAGGCCCCGCGATGAACAGGACCTGACAATGACAGCCACCACCCAAGCCCCCGTTATCCTGCCTGACCTGCTGGCCCTGACCGGGGCCTCTATTGCCCCCGTCGATGCCATCTTTGAAGCCGCCCGTGAAAACCTGCGTGCGATGGTATCGCAAGGCGACCGGGTATCGGGTGCCTTGATCGAGGCGAACCAGACGGCCGCGCACGGGCTTTCGTGGCTGGCCACCTATGCCCAGGCGCTGACCCAGATGCAGGCATGGGCAGAACGGTTGCGCGATCAGGCCCGTTTCGGCGAAATCGAGCAGTTGATCCACCAGATCGCCTTTGGCGAATACCTTGCCCAGATCCGGGGCGGTATCCCGATGAGTCAGGGCGAAATCATGCGCCTGAGCGATCTGAACCTGTCACCGGCTGACCTGACCGGGCTGGATCACCCATCGGTGCAGACCCTGATCGCAGGTGCCAACAGTCAAAACGCCCGCACACGGCTGGTTGAACTGATGCAGGAACAGGCCGCCAACAACACCTTCGGGGCCAGTGGTCTTGACGACGAATTGGAAATGATCCGCGAACAGTTCCGCCGCTTTGCTGTGGAAAAGGTCGAACCTTTTGCCCATGACTGGCACCTCAAGGATGAACTGATCCCGATGCAGATCATCACGGAACTGGCCGAAATGGGTGTGTTCGGCCTGACCATCCCCGAAGAATACGGCGGCTTTGGCCTGTCCAAGGCATCGATGGTTGTGGTCTCGGAAGAACTCAGCCGGGGATATATTGGTGTGGGTAGCCTTGGCACCCGGTCTGAAATTGCTGCTGAACTGATCCTGTGTGGCGGGACCGACGAACAAAAGGCCCATTGGCTGCCCCGTATCGCCAGTGCGGAAATCCTGCCGACTGCGGTGTTTACCGAACCCAACACCGGGTCTGATCTGGGCGCATTGCGCACGCGCGCCACCAAAGATGGCGATGATTATGTCGTTA
Organism: Paracoccaceae bacterium; assembly: GCA_030626365.1. Lineage (GTDB taxonomy): Bacteria > Pseudomonadota > Alphaproteobacteria > Rhodobacterales > Rhodobacteraceae > NVQY01. The sequence continues at coordinate 165 of DAOUPC010000252.1, read as the reverse complement.
CCGGCAACAAGACCTGGATCACCCACGCCGCGCGCACTCATGTGATGACCCTGCTGGCCCGCACCGACCCCGACACCACAGACCACCGGGGCCTGTCGATGTTCCTGGCCGAAAAGACCCCCGGAACGGATGAAAACCCGTTCCCGACCGATGGCATGACCGGCG
>DAOUPC010000054.1 GCA_030626365.1 Paracoccaceae bacterium | reverse complement strand
CCGCACCCTGCCAGAAACGGGCACAAAAAATACGCCCGCACGAAGCGGGCGTTAAGTTATTGAGGCAGGTTTCATACAGGCAAGAAACCTATCGAGCAGTGGGGTCTTTATAGGCAATTGCGATCAATTCTCCAAGCTAAAAGTTTGAAAAGACAAGAATCCCCCGTTAGCGTATGAGATAAGAAAATAAGGCCAGAGCAGGATTGTTGCCAAATTGAGATCAGATATTTTCCAAACTGCACGCCGCGTTTTCATCGGAATCGCCGCGTTTTGTGTCAGTGGATATGCGTCCGCAGAATCGGAGCATGGCATAGCTATGTATGGGGCCCCCACCCTACCACATGATTTTGTGTCTCTGCCATATGCCAACCCCGATGCGCCCAAAGGCGGGCGGGTGGTGTTTGGCAACACTGGTGGGTTCAATACTCTTAACCCATTCACCCTGAAAGGCACCCCACCCTGGCAGTGGCGGTTCTGGGGATACGAGGCGCTGATGGGGCGGTCCTGGGACGAACCATTCACCCTTTATGGTCTTTTGGCCGAATCGGTCAGGACCGCGCCGGACCGCAGTTGGGTCGAATTCACCCTGCGCCCCGAGGCGCGATTCGCGGACGGGACGCCAGTAACGGTCGAGGATGTGATCTGGTCCTACGAGACATTGGGCACCAAGGGGCATCTGCGCTATCGCGGGTTCTGGAAGAAGATTTCTGAAATCAGGGCGACCGGGCCCCGGTCGCTGCGCATCACCTTCAACGAACCGGGCAACGAACCGGGCAACGAACCGGACCGTGAACTGGCGCTGATTGCCGGGATGCGGCCGATCCTGAAAAAGGCACAATGGCGCGACAAGGATTTTGCCGCCGGCACGCTAGAGGATATTCCCATCGGCACCGGTGCCTATGTGGTGCAGGATTACGAGATTGGCCGCCACGTCACGCTGCGGCGCAACCCGGAATACTGGGGCCGGGATCTGGCGTTCCGGCGCGGCACACAAAACTTTGACGAAATGCGGATCGAATTCTTTGGCGACGCGACCGTGCTGTTTGAGGCTTTCAAGGCGGGCGAATTAACGCTCAAGCGTGAATCCAACGCCGAGAAATGGGCTAGGCAGTATGATTTTCCCGCCGTGGCGCGCGGCGATGTGATGAAATCGGAAATCCCGCATCTGCGCCCGTCCGGCATGACCGGGTTGGTGATGAATGCCCGGCATGCGCCGTTTGACGACTGGCGCGTGCGCGAGGCGATGCTGCTGGCGTTCAATTTCGAATATATCAACGACACCATGACCGGTGGCGCGCAGGCGCGCATCACCTCGTATTATTCGGGGTCCGAACTGGCCATGTTGCCCGGCCCGGCCAGCGGGCGGGTGCGCGCGTTGCTGGAACCGTTTGGCGATGATCTGCCGCCCGGCACGCTTGAGGGCTACACCCTGCCGGTCAGTGATGGCACCGCGCGCAACCGGAGAAACCTGCGCCGGGCCGTGGCGCTGCTCGAGTCTGCCGGTTGGCAGGTGGTGGATGGGCAATTGCGCAACCAAACGGGGGAACCGTTTGCCTTTCAGGTGTTGCTGCGCAAGGGCAATGGCGACATGGGGTCGGTGATTGATATCTATGCCCGCGCGCTGGAACGGCTGGGTATTGCGGTGCTGGTCGATTCGGTGGATGACGCGCAATATACCGCCCGCATTGCCGGGTTCGATTTTGACATGACCAGTTTCCGGCGCGATCTGTCCCTGTCACCGGGCAATGAACAGCGCCTGTATTGGGGCAGTGACGGGGCCGATACGCCGGGGGGCCGCAACCTGATGGGCATGACAGAACCTGCGGTAGATGCGATGATTGATGCGATGCTTACCTCGCAGGATCGTCAGGATTTCACCGCCGCCGTGCGCGCGCTTGACCGGGTGCTGACGGCGGGGCGCTATGTGATCCCGATCTGGAAGTTCGACGTGGGGCGGATTGCCCATGACCGGCACCTGCATTTCCCCGATCACCTGCCGATCTATGGCGACCGGCCGGGGTTCATGCCCGATGTCTGGTGGTATCAGGACTGACACGCACACGGGGCTGACGCGCGCGGGGGGGCTGACGCGCGCGGGGGTGCGGCAATAAGGGGGGGCAATAAACAGCCCCTCGCCCTGCGGCGCACACTGGGGTATGACGGGACCATGTCACAGATTGAATCACTTTTTGTCACCCGCCTCTACCGCGCTGCCTTGTCCGAATTCGGCAAGGCAGTGGACCCGGATGAGCTCGAATCCTCTTGTCTGGTCATTGCTGATGATGACGAGGCCGGACAGCAATGGTGCGAAGAAAACGGTTATCCCGGTTATACCAGCTATGCCTCGCTGGATGATCTGGCCTGGCGGTTTCCGATCTTCAAGGACCTGGTAAAGGTGCTGGATAAACATGTCGCGGCTTTTGTCGAAGATCTGGCTTTTGATCTGGATGGCAAAAAGGTCAAGCTGGACAGCCTGTGGATCAACATCCTGCCCCCGGGCGGGACACATGCGTCGCATCTGCATCCCCACAGCGTGATCAGCGGCACCACCTATGTTTCGATGCCCGACGGCGCGAGCGCCCTAAAGATCGAAGATCCGCGTTCGGCACGGATGATGGCCGCCCCTGCCCGCAAGGCCGATGCGCCGCGCGAATTGCGCAATTTCATCTATGTTGCCCCCAAAGTGGGCGATATTCTGCTGTGGGAAAGCTGGCTGCGCCACGAAGTGCCACTGAACATGGCGGACGAAGACGAACGGATCAGCGTCAGTTTCAATTACGGCTGGGGCTGAACGACCCGCCTGTCTGATCCTGAACCCGGTTACATTGCCAGGGGTTGCTTGAATTTATATTGATAAAGCAACAGATTGCCATTCTTTATAGCAACCCCTTTCCGCCAATGGCTGTCTTTGGCCAGAAACCTGTAATCCGCTTCGTAATCCCGGAACCTGTCGTTTGTGACGGCAAATGATATGGGCAAAAGGGAAAGGCTTTCGATAATGAACGCATCGGCCTGCGTGCCGCTGGGCACGATATAGATTTCCGTTTGTTTCAAGCCAAAGACCTTTTGTAGGATTATGGTGGAAAACCTTTGGGTTTTCATTTCGAAAGCGCCATTTTTAGCCATGGTGAAATATATGTTTGCGTCAAAGAAACAGACCACCCTGAAGCCATCAGCCCGCAGTTGCCGAACAAGGGCGGCCAGGGCTTTTTCACCAACCCCGTTTTCAATCCCGAAATGGTAAATGTTGCTTCCGTCGAATAGGGCGGTTTTGTCCGAAAGCTTCAGGTCTTTCATAAAACCCTGTCGATCCGCATAGGTAACAAAGTTGCCCTTATTACCTTTTCCGGGAGCCAGAAGTACGAACAAGAACAAGAGTACGCACAAGAAGAATACCGCCAACCCAAGTTCCGGGGATTCAACGCCCCACCCGACCAGCAAGCCAACAATTGCAGGTATTACCAAGATACCTGTGGTTTTTATCGGCTTCCGGTCAGCATCCATTCCCAACTTGTCACCCAGGGTGACGGGGGCTTCGGTTTTGTCAGGCAAGGCGTAGATCCTTATTTTTGATCGTTAATATCCCCTGAAACAAAAGGTTTCATAATGCGACAGATTGTCAATCAATGGGCGCGGGAAATGGCCTATCCAATGCCCGCACCCGGGCGGGGGTTGGCATTTTTGCACCCGTACGCCAAGCCGCTTGCAACACCCCCACCGGCGCGCTAGCCAAAGAGCCATGCTTTCCGTGTTTGACCAAGGCCCTGCCGCGCCCTGCCCCACGCCGTTCAACATGGCCGCCCATGTGCTGGCGCACGCATGTGATACGCCCGACAAGGTGGCCCTGTCGGTGCTGCACCCCGATGGTTGCGACGACTGGCGCTATGGCGCATTGGAACGGGCCGTGCGTGGCACCGCGACCGGGCTGCTAAGGGCCGGTCTGGTGCCAGGCCAGATCGTGCTGATGCGGCTGGGCAATGACGAAGGGTTCCCGATTGCCTATCTCGGGGCCATTGCCGCCGGGCTGGTGCCTGTGCCCACCTCATCGCAACTGACCACACCCGAGGTCGCGCAGATGATTGCCGGGCTGAAACCCGCCGCCGTGTTGCATGATCCGGCGGTTGCCTGCGCCGATCACCCGCACCGGATTGACGTGCAGGCGCTGCGTGACATGCGCACCCTGCCGCCCTGTGACTGGCACATGGGCGACCCTGACCGCATGGGCTATGTCGTCTATACCTCTGGCACCTCGGGCAAACCGCGCGCGGTGGCACATGCGCACCGGGCAATCTGGGCGCGCCAGATGATGGTGACGGGCTGGTATGGTCTGCGCGCCGATGACCGGTTGCTTCATGCGGGCGCGTTCAACTGGACCTATACGCTGGGCACCGGGCTGATGGACCCCTGGGCGATTGGCGCAACCGCACTGATCCCCGCACCGGGCACCGACATTGGCACCCTGCCCGCCCTGTTGCACGACCACCACGCGACAATCTTTGCCGCCGCCCCCGGCGTTTACCGCAAGATGTTGCAGGACACGCCCCCCCTTGACCTGCCATCCCTGCGCCACGGTCTGAGCGCGGGCGAAAAGCTGTCCCGCCCGCTGCATGACGCCTGGCGCACCGCGACCGGCACCGACCTGTTCGAGGCATACGGCATGTCCGAATGTTCCACCTTTATTTCATCCAGCCCGGACCACCCCGCCAACGGCGAAGCGCTGGGCCAGCCGCAACCAGGGCGGCGCGTGGCCATTATAGACGTGGACGGCCCTGTGCCGCTGGGCAATGAGGGCACCATTGCCATACACACGGACGATCCTGGGCTGATGCTGGGCTATCTTAACGCGCCCGACGAAACCGCCGCGCGGATGCAGGGCAACTGGTTCCTGACCGGTGACCGGGGCGCGATGGTGGCCAATGGGCAGATCACCTATCTGGGGCGTGACGACGACATGATGAACGCCGGCGGCTATCGTGTTTCACCGCTTGAGGTAGAGGCGGCGCTGGCGCATTACCCCGGCATTACCCAGATCGGCGTGGCGCAAGTCGAGGTGAAACCCGGCGTAAACATCATCGCCGCCTTTTATACCGGCCCCGCCCCTCTGGACGAAACGGCGCTGCGTGCCTATGTGGGCGATACCCTGGCCCGCTATAAACACCCGCGGGCCTATATCCACCTGACCGCCCTGCCAACCGGGGCCAATGGCAAGCTGCAACGCCGCGCCCTGCCCCCGCATTTCAAGGCTAAAGATAATGACTGATCAAACCGTAACGCTTGATATCCTCTCTGATCCGATCTGCCCCTGGTGCTATATCGGCAAGGTCCAGCTTGATACTGCGCTGGCCGCCGCCCCCGACCACCCGTTCGTGATCCAGTGGCATCCTTTTCAGCTGAACCCTGACATGCCGCGTGGCGGTATGGACCGGCGCGAATACCTGGAAGCCAAGTTCGGCGGCCAGAAAGGTGCGGTGCAGGCCTATACCCCGGTGGTCGAACGCGCCGGGGCGCTGGGCCTTACGATCAACTTTGAGGGGATGAAGCGCACGCCAAATACGCTGGACGCGCACCGGCTGATCCACTGGGCCGGGATCGAGCGCAAACAGACCGATGCCGTCGATGCCCTGTTTCACGCCTATTTCATCGAGGCACGCGATATTGGCGCGCATGACGTGCTGGGCGATATTGCCGACAGTATCGGCATGGACGCGTCCCTGGTGCTGAAACTGCTGGGCACCGACGAAGATATCGACGACATCCGCACCCGCGACACCCACAGCCGTGAAATGGGCATCAGTTCGGTGCCCACCTTTATTGTTGCCGGAAAACACGCGGTGCCGGGCGCTCAGCCGCCCGAACTGTGGGCAAAGGTGATTGCGGAAATCGCCGAACAGGGCAGTTTGTGAAAAACGTCAAGGTTCATACCGTGGTCATATCGCTGGTGGGCATCATTGCCCTGGGCACGGTGTTCTTTCACATTGTCGAAGGCTGGGGCTGGCTGGATTCTTATTTCTTCACGGTGATCACCATTTCAACCGTCGGCTATGGCAAACTGGTGCCGGTCACGCCGCTGGGCATGATCGGCACCACCGCCTTTATCTTTGTCGGTCTGGGGGTGTTTGTCATGGCGATCCAGCAGTTTGCCGTGTTTCACATGCGCAAACGTCAGGAACACACCGAATGGCTGATCGGGCGGCTGGGCAATCACCGGGCCGAAGACGAACAACCCGCCGCCGATGCAGCCGCCAATGCCGATAACAAACCACACCCCGACGTCTAGGCCCGGCCCGGCAGGGGCAAGCGTTAGCGCAACCGGCATAAGATTGCGCTAACATGTTCATAACGCGACCCTTTTACCCTTTCGACAGGTCTCACTCGGGGCTATATGGCGCACAACAACATTGCTATGGGGCGTATCATGACCATTACTGTCGGTATCAACGGATTTGGCCGCATTGGCCGCTGCACCCTGTCGCATATTGCGGCCAGCGGGCGTAACGACATCGCGGTCATCAAGGTCAACGCCACCGGGCCACTGGAAACCGCCGCGCATCTGCTGCGTTATGACAGTGTGCATGGCCGCTTTGGCACCGACATCCGGGTCGGTGATAAAACCCTTGATCTGGGTGCCGGCGAGATCAAGATGTTTTCAACCTATGACCCCGCTGAACTGGATTGGTCGGGCTGCGACGTGGTTCTGGAATGCACCGGCCAGTTCAACGATGGCAACAAGGCCGCCGTGCATCTTGAACAGGGCGCGAAATCGGTGCTTATCTCGTCCCCGGCCAAAAACGTGCAAAAAACCATCGTTTATGGCGTCAACGAGGACCAGTTGAAAACCGGCGACACGATGATTTCGAACGGGTCATGCACCACCAACTGTCTGGCCCCGCTTGCCAAGGTATTGGACGAAGCTGTTGGCATCGAACACGGGATCATGACCACGATCCATTCCTATACCGGTGATCAGCCAACGCTGGACCGGCGCCACAGCGACCTTTACCGCGCCCGCGCGGCGGCGATGGCGATCATCCCCACCTCGACCGGGGCAGCCGCGGCACTGGGCGAGGTGCTGCCCAACCTCAAAGGGCGGCTGGACGGGTCAGCCATGCGGGTGCCAACGCCGAATGTATCGGCTGTGGACCTGACATTTCGTGCCGCACGCGAAGTAAGCGTCGAAGAAATCAACGCCGCCGTGGCAACGGCAGTCGCCGGGCCGATGGGGCGGGTTATGTCCTATGACCCGGAACTGAAAGTATCGATCGACTTTAACCATACTGAATACAGTTCGATCTTTGCACCGGACCAGACACGGGTTGTTGACAATCGTCTGGTACGGGTACTGGCGTGGTATGACAATGAATGGGGCTTTTCGGTGCGGATGGCGGATGTTGCCGTGGCGATGGCCACCGCCTGATACCGGCCTGATCCGGGCCTGATCCGGGCCCGATCCCGTGCGCTGAACCGCTTGCGATCAAACGCCCCCTCGGGCATAGTTTTCCGGGCGTTTTTCCGGGCACGTTGCAGAGCTAACGAGGACAGATATGACCAATCCTATCGCCCTGTTTCTGGGTCTGCTTTTGGTGTGTGGCGTGGCGCTTGACCTGTTTTTATTTGGCCCCCAGCACCTGATATTCCTGTCCAAAAAGCTGTTTGATCTGACCGAATGGATGGCCTTCTGGCGCTAGGGCCACCGGCCCGTCAGAACACACCACCAGCCCCCGGCGCGCACCCACACTTGGCGTAACCCCGTTTTGTGAACCCGTCTAAAGGGACAGCCGCTCCAACAGGGCCTCATTCACCTGTGGGGTGACAAACTTTGATACATCGCCCCCCAGACGGGCGATCTCTTTTACCAGTTTGCTGGCAATCGCCTGATGCCGTGCCTCGGCCATCAGAAATACCGTTTCAACCGAACTATCAAGAACCCGGTTCATGCCAACCATCTGAAATTCATATTCAAAATCCGCGACCGCCCTTAGGCCGCGCACGATGATCTGCGCCCCCACATCATGCGCGCAATTAATCAACAGGTTCTCGAACGGGTGCGCCACGATCTCGGTGCCGGTCTGTTCGCTCAGCTTGGTGCATTCGGCCTCGATCATCGCCACCCGCTCTTCCAGGGTAAACATCGGCCCCTTGTCGCGATTGATCGCAACGCCAATCACCAATCGGTCCACCAGCATCGAGGCCCGCCGGATGATGTCGATATGGCCCAGCGTCAGCGGGTCAAAAGTGCCGGGATACAATGCCGTCCGCATGTGAAACCTCCAATGGTATCATTCATGGCGCGCACGCAAACAGACCGCGCTGCGATTTGCAATAGGTCTGTTTGCCAAGTGTCAAAATTATCTGGAGGCCGGGTCCCTAGGGCACCCTCAGTGCCCCATGATCATGCCTTCAAGCGCCTTCTTTTCCATTGCCAGTTCAGACAATTGCGCCTTGACCATATCGCCCAGTGTCACCAGGCCGATCATCTTTGCGTCCTCGACGATCGGCATGTGCCGGAACCGCCCTTCGGTCATCAGGGTCAGGACCTCCTGAACCGATGTCTGCCCGGAACGGGTGATCAGTTCACGGGTCATGTATTTGCTGACCGGATCAGACAGACAGCCCGACCCGCTGTTGGCCAGTTCGCGCACGATGTCACGTTCGGACAGAATACCCACCCCCGTCTGGCCGCCATCATCCGAAACCACCACCGATCCGATTCGGTTTTCCGCCAGGATTTTCGCCGCCTCTGACACCGACGCCGAGGACACGATGGTCAAAACTCCGGGTTTTGACTTGGAATTAAGTATCTGATGAACGAGCATTCCGTGGCACCTCCGTAATTATCTTTCGTATTCCAAAGCGTTGCCGCAATATCGCGTCAAGTCAAGTCAGGCTTTCCAGCCGATGCACTTCTTCGCGCAAACCCGCGCACAGGCTTTCGGCGAAACGGTTCATCCGCGCGCTGCGCTGATCGCCCTGATGGCGCACCAGATAGAAACTGCGCGTCAGGCTAACCTGATCCGCCAGCACCTTGCGCAACCGGCCATGCGATGGCAGCGCAAAATCATGCACCATTCCCAGCCCCACACCCTGCACCAGCAGCTTTAACTGCACCGCAACCGAATTCGACGCCAGATGGACCCGGCTGATCCCCAAGTCGCTTAGGTAATCCAGTTCCGCATCAAAAATCATGTCGGGAATATACCCGACCATCCGCCGCCCCTTAAGGTCGTCCAGCGTGTCGATATGGCCATGCGTCCGCAGATAACGCCGCGAGGCCGCCAGATGCAGGTGGTAATCGGTGATCTTCTGCACCAGAAACTGCCCCGCCGTGGGCTGGCTGACGGTAATGGCCATATCCGCCTCGCGGCGCGACAGGTTGACCACCCGTGGCAGGGAAACGATCTGAATATCCAGTTCCGGGTTTTCGTCGCCAATCGCCGCGCACACCTGTGGCAGCAGGTAATTGGCGCTGCCGTCCGGCGCGCCGATCCGTATCTGCCCGCTTAGGCGTTCGCTGGGGCCATCCAGCGCATCGGTCGCGGCGCGCATGGCCTGTTCTACCTGTTCGGCGTGCTCCAGCATCCGCTCTCCGGCGGCGCTCAGGGTATAGCCCTGGGGAGATTTGACAAACAGCGGGGTCTGTACCGCCTCTTCAAGCCGCGCAATGCGCCGCCCCACCGTGGCCGGGTCCAGTTTCAGAACCCGCCCTGCCCCCGACAGGCTTTCCTGACGGGCGACGGCCAGAAATATCTTCATGTCGTCCCACTGCGGTTCCATCGCGGCCTCCGGTTGGCCATTTTGCGAAATTGCACGGCCTGTTTGGGATATTGCCTCTGTTCATGGAATTTATGCAAGCCTATCTTGTACGCAACGTGATCAGTAAGGAGAAAACCAGATGCAAGAACTGACCCACTACATCAACGGCGAACATGTCAAAGGCACCTCCGGGCGCTTTGCCGACGTGATGAACCCGGCCACCGGCGACGTGCAGGCGCAAACCCCGCTTGCATCGGTCGAGGAAATGAACCGCGCGGTTGACTACGCCACCGCCGCCCAACCCAAATGGGCCGCCACCAACCCACAGCGCCGCGCACGGGTGCTGATGAAGTTCGTCAGCCTGCTAAACCGCGACATGGACAAGCTGGCCGAGGCGCTTAGCCGTGAACATGGCAAAACCCTGCCCGATGCGGCCGGTGACGTGCAGCGTGGCCTGGAAGTGGTCGAATATTGCATCGGTGCGCCACAACTGCTGAAAGGTGATTTCACCGACAGCGCCGGCCCCGGTATTGACATGTATTCCATGCGTCAGGCCCTGGGCGTAACGGCGGGCATCACCCCGTTCAACTTTCCCGCGATGATCCCCATGTGGATGTTCGCCCCGGCGATTGCCTGCGGCAACGCCTTTATCCTCAAGCCGTCCGAGCGCGACCCATCAGTGCCCCTGATGCTGGCCGAACTGTTCGAAGAGGCCGGGTTGCCCAAGGGCATCCTTCAGGTGGTCAATGGCGACAAGGTCGCGGTCGATGCGATCCTGCATCACGATGTGATCCAGTCGGTTGGCTTTGTCGGGTCCACCCCGATTGCCGAATACATCTATGCCACGGGCTGCGCCAACGCCAAGCGCGTGCAATGTTTTGGCGGTGCCAAGAACCACATGATCATCATGCCCGACGCGGACATGGATCAGGCGGCAGATGCGCTGGTCGGGGCCGGATATGGCGCGGCGGGCGAACGCTGTATGGCGATTTCGGTGGCTGTTGCGGTTGGTGACGATACCGCCGACCGGCTGCTGGAAAAGCTGGTGCCACGGATCGAGAGCCTGAAAGTCGGGCCATATACATCCGGCAATGACGTGGATTACGGCCCGGTTGTCACCGCCGCCGCCAAGGCCAACATCGAACGTCTGGTGCAGACCGGCGTCGATCAGGGTGCCAAGCTGGTGGTCGACGGGCGCGGGTTTTCGTTGCAGGGATACGAGAATGGCTTTTTCATCGGGCCGCACCTGTTTGACAACGTGACCGCCGATATGGACATCTATAAGACCGAAATTTTCGGCCCGGTCCTGTGCACCATGCGCGCGAAAACCTATGAGGACGCGCTGAAACTGGCGATGGACCACGAATACGGCAACGGCACGGCGATCTTTACCCGTGACGGTGACGCGGCGCGTGACTTTGCCAACCGGATCAACGTGGGCATGGTCGGCATCAACGTGCCAATCCCCGTGCCGCTGGCCTATCACACGTTTGGCGGCTGGACAATGTCGGTGTTTGGCGATCTGAATCAGCACGGCCCGGATGCGTTCAAATTCTATACCCGCACCAAGACCGTGACTGCCCGCTGGCCCAGCGGCATCAAGGAAGGCGGCGAGTTTTCCATTCCCGTAATGGAGTAACTTTTCCGTCCCTGCGGGCCCTTACCACATTGCCCCGGCTGTCATGGCCGGGGTTTCTTTTTGGGGACGACAGATTGTCTGACGTCAACGCCTGTGGGACAGAACCAAAGCAAACCACCCCAATAAATTTTCACGCGCCTACTTTTCTTTGACCGTCGTCGCCGGGTGCGTCTTCGCAAACTTGGGGGTTACAAACTGCCCCGTCTTGGCGCTTCTGTAGCTCTTGCCAACCATACCACGTTCCAATCATCGTGCTGTGTTATCGGCACAATAAGGATTCGCGTCACGTCGATCAAGAACAAAACATGAATACTGAGGCATCCATACTTCAATTGCCGGGAATCTCGCAAATCAAATTACCATGGAATTCTGATCAAGTTACCATGGAATTCGAAAACTAGCGTCAGCGATAAGCTATATTTTAAAGGGGTTTCAGCTGTTCTGAAAATGGTGGGTGATGAGAGGCTCGAACTCCCGACATCT
>DAOUPC010000248.1 GCA_030626365.1 Paracoccaceae bacterium | reverse complement strand
CCGGACCCGAAGTGTTTGCGCGGATCAAATCACGCGTGCCCAATATTTCCGGGCGAATGGACAATCTGCGCGCGGCGATCCTGCGCCCGCAACTGGGTGATCTTGATACGCAGGTGGCACGCTGGAACGACCGGTATCGCATGCTTGAGGATGGCTTGCGCGGCACGCCCGGGTTGCAGGTGGTTGAACGCCCCACAGCCGAGCAGTTCGTCGGCTCGTCGATCCAATTCCTGTTGCTGGACTGGGACGGGGTCGGTGGTAAGGCCGGGGGCAAAGTTGGGGCCGGGGGCAAAGTTGGGGATGTGGTGCGGCGGTGCGCGGCGCTGGGGGTTGAACTGAAATGGTTCGGCGCGCCGGAACCGGTTGGGTTTACCTCGAAATATGACCAGTGGCGCTATGCCGATGCGGCCCCGATGCCCGCCAGCGACCGGATTTTGGCCGCAATACTGGATATGCGGGTGCCGCTGACCTTCAGCCTTGAGGATTGCGCGTTGATTGCCCGGATCATAAGGGCCGAGGTCAGCGCGGTTTATCAGGGCGCGGTATAACCCTTCCGGCGTAACCCCCCAGCGTAACCTTAATGAACGCGCCAGCGCCGCACGCCGTGCGGTTGATCGCTGTCACAAAAGCCAGAGATTGACGCACTGGGCGATTCGCTGGTATCAGGTTATTGAACAACTGTTCAGATAATGCCCAAAGGAGCCAGAGATGTTCAACGCAACCATGCAATTCGACCTTGGTGAAGATGTGAATGCCCTGCGCGAAATGGTGCATCGCTGGGCGCAGGAACGGGTCAGGCCGATGGCCGCCAAGATTGACCTGACCAATGAATTCCCGCCTGAACTGTGGCGCGAGATGGGCGATCTGGGCCTGCTGGGCGTCACGGTGCCCGAAGAATACGGCGGCGCGGGCATGTCCTATCTGGCGCATACCGTCGCGGTGGAAGAGGTGGCTCGCGCCAGCGCATCCGTGTCGCTGTCTTATGGCGCGCATTCCAACCTGTGCGTCAATCAGATCAAGCTGAACGGCACGCATGAACAAAAGGCAAAGTATCTGCCGGGTCTGGTGTCGGGTGAACATGTCGGCGCGCTGGCCATGTCCGAGGCCGGGGCCGGGTCAGATGTGGTGTCGATGAAACTGCGCGCAGAAAAGCGCAACGATCATTACCGCCTGAACGGCAACAAATACTGGATAACCAACGGCCCGGACGCCGACACGCTGGTGGTTTACGCCAAGACGGACCCGGATGCAGGCAGCCGCGGCATGACCGCGTTTGTGGTTGAAAAGGCGTTCAAGGGTTTTTCGACCAGCCCGCATTTCGACAAGCTGGGGATGCGCGGGTCAAACACCGCCGAGCTGATCTTTGATGATGTCGAAGTGCCGTTCGAAAACGTGCTGGGCCAGGAAGGGCGCGGGGTGGCCGTGCTGATGTCGGGGTTGGATTACGAACGCGTGGTGCTTGCGGGTATCGGCACCGGCATCATTGCCTCGTGTCTGGATGAAATCATGCCCTATATGGCCGAGCGCAAGCAATTTGGTCAGCCAATCGGATCTTTCCAACTGATGCAGGGCAAGATGGCCGATATGTATACGGCAATGAATTCGGCGCGCGCTTATGTGTACGAGGTGGCCAAGGCCTGTGATCGGGGCGATGTGACCCGTCAGGATGCGGCGGCGTGCTGTTTGTACGCATCCGAACAGGCGATGGTGCAGGCGCATCAGGCGGTGCAGGCGATGGGTGGGGCAGGGTACCTGTCAGACAACCCGGTGGGTCGTATTTTTCGCGATGCCAAGCTGATGGAAATCGGTGCGGGAACCAGTGAAATCCGCCGGATGCTGATTGGCCGAGAGATGCTGGGGGCGATGGGGTGACATCGGCCACAGGAAACTCAGACAAAGCGTGTCTCGTGCAGGCATGACCCCGCAATCCCTCTCTTAACTGGCCGAAGGTGTTCCACATGAAACTCCAATCCAAAGCGCTCCCCTCTTCCGAAACCTTCCGGGCCAATCAGGCCGCCCATCTGGACATGCTGGAAACCATCCGCGTGGCGGCAGATCAGGCCATTCAGGGCGGTAACGAAAAATCCCGCGCCCGTCATCTGGCGCGCGGCAAGATGCTGCCACGTGAACGGGTGTCGAACCTTCTGGACCCGGACAGTTCGTTTCTTGAGGTCGGGATCACGGCGGCGCACGGTCTTTATGACGGGGCCGCGCCGGGGGCTGGGGTGATTGCCGGCATCGGGCAGGTCCACGGGCAGGACGTGATGGTCATTTGCAACGATGCCACCGTCAAGGGCGGCACATACTTTCCGACGACCGTGAAAAAGCACCTGCGCGCGCAGGAAATCGCACAGGAAAACCACCTGCCCTGCATCTATCTGGTGGACAGCGGCGGGGCCAACCTGCCCAATCAGGACGATGTGTTCCCGGACCGCGACCATTTTGGCCGCATCTTTTACAATCAGGCCAACATGTCGGCCATGGGCATCCCGCAGATCGGTGTGGTGATGGGGTCCTGCACGGCGGGCGGGGCTTACGTTCCGGCGATGTCGGATGTGGCGATTATCGTCAAGGAACAGGGCACGATCTTTCTGGCTGGCCCGCCTTTGGTCAAGGCGGCGCTGGGCGAAATCGTCAGCGCCGAAGACCTGGGCGGTGGTGACGTGCATACCCGCCTGTCCGGTGTGGCCGATTACCTGGCCGAGGACGACGCCCATGCCCTGGCCCTGGCGCGCCGGGCCGTGGCGCAACTGAACCGGCGAAAACCGCAGACAGTGGTGATGCAAAGCCCGGAAGCCCCCGCTTATGATCCCGCGGAACTGCTGGGCATCGTGCCGCCTGACAACCGCACGCCCTATGATGTCCGCGAGGTGATCGCCCGGTTGGTCGATGGGTCGCGCTTTGACGAATTCAAGGCACGCTTTGGTGAAACACTGGTGTGCGGCTTTGCCCATGTCATGGGCATCCCGGTGGGGATCATCGCCAACAATGGCGTGATATTCTCGGACAGCGCGGCCAAGGGCGCACATTTCGTGGAACTGTGCAGCCAGCGCAAAATCCCGCTGGTTTTCCTGCAAAACATCACCGGTTTTATGGTCGGGCGTAAATCCGAAAACGAAGGCATCGCCCGGCATGGTGCCAAGATGGTAACAGCCGTGGCCAGCACATCCGTCCCCAAGATCACCATGATCATCGGGGCCTCAAACGGGGCCGGCAACTATGGCATGGCCGGGCGCGCCTATTCCCCGCGTTTCCTGTGGGCCTGGTCGAACTCGTCCGTGTCGGTGATGGGCGGCGAACAGGCCGCCAGCGTCCTGGCCACGGTCAAACGCGACGGGATCGAGCGCGCCGGGGGAAGCTGGTCGGCTAAGGAAGAGGCCGCCTTCAAACAGCCCACGCTGGACATGTTCGAACGCCAGTCGCACCCGCTTTATGCCAGTGCGCGGCTTTGGGACGACGGCATCATCGATCCGCGCAAATCCCGTGACGTGCTGGCCCTGTCCCTTATGGCCGCGCTGAATGCTCCGATCCCGGACACCCGCTTTGGTATGTTCAGAATGTAATTTTCGTATTCACCTTGTCAGAAATACTCCGGGGGTTCGGGGGTTGGCCCCCGGCCTTTCCCTAAAACACCCAAATCGGCCCAAAAACACCCCGCCTTGCCTAAAACAAAGGACCAGACGCATGTTCGATACAATCCTGATCGCCAACCGTGGTGAAATCGCCTGTCGGGTCATGGAAACGGCCCGGAAAATGGGCGTGCGCTGTGTCGCGGTCTATTCGGACGCTGATGCAAATGCCAAACACGTCCAGATGGCCGATGCGGCGGTGCATATCGGTGGTTCGGCCCCGGCTGACAGCTATCTTAAGGGCGATGTGATCATTCAGGCGGCCCTGGACAGTGGCGCACAGGCGATCCACCCCGGCTATGGCTTTTTGTCAGAGAACCCCGAATTTGTTGATGCGGTGCAGGCGGCGGGCCTTACCTTTATCGGTCCCTCGGGCGATGCGATCCGGGCCATGGGGCTTAAGGATGCGGCCAAGGTTCTGATGGAAAAGTCCGGTGTGCCGGTTGTGCCCGGCTATCACGGAAAAAATCAGGACCCCGAACACCTTGCCGGGGCGGCTGATACCATTGGCTATCCGGTGCTGATCAAGGCCGTCGCGGGGGGCGGTG
>DAOUPC010000274.1 GCA_030626365.1 Paracoccaceae bacterium | reverse complement strand
TGTAAAGGTCCAGATGCTGCATTGCGCCCTGATAGGCCTGAATGCCGGCAAACTTCAGCCCGTCCGCCGCATCGATCAGCTTGGCAATGTTCACCACATCCTGACTTGTGTTTACCCCGCAACGCCCTGCGCCACAGTCAATTTCCACCAGACATTCCAACTCGGTCCCGTGCTTTTGCGCCGCTGCGGCCAGATCGGCAACATTTTCCGGGTCATCCACACAAACCAGAATGCGCGCGCCCAGTTTCGGCATCCGCGCAAGGCGATCAATCTTCACCAGGTCCCGGACCTGATTGGACACCATCACATCCTTGATGCCACCACGCACGAACACCTCGGCCTCGGATACTTTCTGACAGCACACGCCCACAGACGCCCCCAGACGTTCCTGCAACATGGCGACATCCACAGATTTGTGCATCTTGCCGTGGGCGCGATGGCGCACCCCCATTTCGCGGGCCAGATCACCCATCTTTTTCACGTTACGCTCTAGCGCGTCCAGATCAAGGACAAGACAGGGCGTCTGAATGTCGGCCTCGTTCATGCCGGGCAGGGCGGGCACGTCAAAGCCAACCTCCAACCCCGAAAAATCGTTTTGTACAGTCATTTCTGTTCTCCCAATATTAGCTGTTCATCCATGGCAACCTGTCCAGATCGACATTGCCCCCGGTAATGATGACGCCGACACGTTTGCCCGCGAAAAGGTCCCTGTTTTTCAGGATTGTCGCCAAGGGCACGGCGCTTGACGGTTCCATGATGATCTTCATCCGCGCCCATGTCAGGCGCATGGCATCAATGATTTCCTGTTCGGATGCGGTCAGAATATCGCTGACGTGGGTGCTGACGAAATGCCATGTCAGCTCCTTCAGGGGCACCTTCAACCCGTCCGCCACCGTTACCGGCGCGTCATCGGCAATGATGTGCCCGGCGCGAAAACTGCGGGCGGCATCGTCGGCCTGTTCCGGCTCGGCGGCATAGATTTTCACGTCTGGCGCGATGTTGGACAGCGTCAGGCAGGTGCCCGAAATCATGCCACCACCGCCGATAGGGGCCACCACGGCGTCCAGTTCCGGCACCTGATCGGCCAACTCGCGACTACAGGTGCCTTGCCCGGCGATCACGCGCGGGTCGTTATAGGGATGCACGAAATCCGCGCCGGTTTCGGCCTGAACCTGTGCAAACACCTGTTCGCGGCTGCTGGTTGACGGCTCACATTCGGTGATCTTGCCGCCATAGCCAATTACCGCGTCCTTTTTGGCCTGCGGGGCGGTCCGTGGCATCACCACATGACTGGGAATACCACGCCGCCCGGCGGCATAGGCAAGGCTAAGCGCGTGATTGCCGCTAGAGTGGGTGGCAACCCCCCGCGCGGCCATTTCATCGCTTAACCCAAACACGGCGTTACTGGCCCCGCGCACCTTGAATGCCGCCGCCTTTTGAAAGTTCTCGCACTTAAAAAACAGGCTGGCCCCGGTCAGTTCGTTCAAAAAGGTCGATGTCAGAACTGGTGTGCGATGCACGTAGGGTTTGATCCGCTCGTGTGCGTCGCGCACGTCCTGAAAGGTTGGGATATACATTTGGTGTCCTTTCCTATGCCGCCACTTTTTGCGTCAGGCCATCGCCGCCCCGGTAATATTCCTGGGCGGCGCCAACCCCCGCGCCCAGTTCGATGTTCAGGCCCAGATCAGCCATGCACATTTCAGCCGTGGCAATCCCGGACAGGGCCATGACGTCTGTCAGGCTGCCCAGATGGCCGATGCGAAACAGCTTGCCGGCCACGTCGCCCAGACCCACGCCAAAGGCGACGCCGTATTTGTTGGCGGCATGGGTGACGATGTCGGTGGCGTTGAACCCCGCAGGCGTCACAATGGCACTAACCGTGTCCGAGTAGACGTCAGGCGATGTCGCGCACAGGTCCAGCCCCCACGCGTGAACGGCGCGGCGCACACCTTCGGCAATGCGGTGGTGGCGGGCAAATACATTGTCCAGCCCTTCGCCCAACAGCATGTCACAGGTCATTTTCAGGCCATTGATCAGCCCGACGGGCGGCGTATAGGGAAAGGCGTTATTGGCGTATCCGGCCCCCATGTCGTTCACATCAAAGAATGTGCGGGGCAGGGTTGCGGTCGCGGTGGCCTCCATCGCCTTTGGGCTGAAACCGACAATGGCCAGACCCGCCGGCAGCATGAACCCCTTTTGCGATCCGGTGACGGCCACATCGACCCCCCAGTCGTCAAACCGGAAATCCACCGACGCAATGGAACTGACGCCATCCACAAACAACAGCGCCGGGTGCCCGGCGCCATCCATCGCCTGACGGATCGCACCAATGTCAGACAGAACGCCGGTCGCAGTTTCGTTGTGGGTGGCCAGAACCGCCCTGATCGTGTGACCCTTGTCAGCCGCCAGAACCTCGCCATAGCGGGCGGCAGAAATACCTTCGCCCCACTTGGTTTCAACAATCTGCACGTCCAGCCCATGACGCTGGCACATGTCGATCCAGCGATGCGAGAACATGCCATTACGCGCCACCAGCACCTTGTCACCGGGCGACAGGGTGTTGGTAATCGTGGTTTCCCAGCCGCCGGTTCCGGTCGAGGGGAATATGAAAACCTTGGCCACCGCACTTTTCAACACCTGTTTCACCCCATCACGGGCCGGATGCAGGATTTGCCCGAACAACGGCGAGCGGTGGTCGATGGTCGGCATGTCACATGCTTTACGCACCGCCTCGGGGATGTTTGTCGGGCCGGGGATGAATACGGGGTTTTGAAAGCTCATGGTGGTCTCCTGGGTCATGCCCTGAATGTGGTTGCCCCAGCTTAGAGCCTGTGTGCGAGGCGCTCAATTTTTTCGAAATTTACGGGAAATTTCAGGCAGGCACATGAAATATCAATATTTACAATGGCTTGTATTTTTCATAGCGTGACACAGTTTTTCATAAATTAAAGGATAGTGTTTTGGCACCCCCACAAAACCCTGCGTCCACCGCACGCCGCGCCCGTGGGCGGCCACGCGACTGGCACGACAAGACCGACCAGAACACCATCAAATCGTTGGATCGTGCCATCGTTGTATTACAGCGACTGGCCGAGATGGGCGAGGCCACCTTGTCGGCGCTGGCCGGTGATCTTGGGCAATCCCCGGCGACCATCTATCGCGTGCTGACCACGTTTCAGGGGCGGGGGTTGGTGGCGTTCGACGACACGGCGCAGCTTTGGAGCATCGGGGCCGGCACCTTTCTGATCGGGGCGGGTTTTTTGCGCCGGACCAGCCTTGTGGACAGTGCCCGCCCGATCCTGCGCGCCCTGATGGCGGCCACCGGAGAGACCGCCAATCTGGGGATCGAACGTGATGGCGAGGTC
>DAOUPC010000113.1 GCA_030626365.1 Paracoccaceae bacterium | reverse complement strand
GTACATCCCACACAGACAGAAAGGCCGGGGCGGTGGTGGCCTGATTGGCGTTTTTGGAAAAGTCCGGTTTGACGTTCATCTGTTCTTCTCCTTTTTAGACGGCTGTCTCGCCCAGATAGGCTTCGCGTACCTTGGGGTGACCCTTGATGTTTTCCGGTGTGTCTTCGACCAGGGGTGTGCCCTGGGCCAGCACGGTGATCCGTTCAGCCAGCGAAAACACCACATGCATGTCATGTTCGATGATGGCGATGGTGATGTCACGTTCTTCCTTGATCTGCTTTAGCAGGTCGATGGTGTTGTTGGTGTCGGCCCGTGCCATGCCGGCGGTGGGTTCGTCCAGCAACAACAGGCGCGGTTCCTGTGACAGGCACATGCCGATCTCAAGGCGTCGCTTGTCACCACGTGACATGGCGGCGGCGTGCATGTGCCGCTTGTCCGCCATGTTCATGTCTTCCAGCATATGTTCGGCCCGCTCAATGATGTCCTTCTGGCCTGAAATCGGGGGCATGGCGTTCAATTCGAACGATCCGTCCCGTTTGGCGAAACACGGTATCATCATGTTTTCCAGCACCGACAGGTCGCCGAAAATCTCGGGTGTCTGGAATACGCGGGATATGCCCATCTGGTTGATCTCGTATGGCGCACGGCCCAGCACCGACTGGCCATCGAACATCACCGATCCGGTGTCCGGGATCAGCTTGCCAACCAGCACATTCAGCAGGGTGGATTTGCCGGCCCCGTTGGGACCGATGATTGCATGAACGGTATTTTCGACAACGTTCAGGTTCACGTTATCCAGGGCCTGAAGACCACCAAACCGTTTGTTTATGTTTTTGACTTCGAGAATGTTCATCTGTCTTGCCTCCTATTCCGCAGGCGTTTTGTTGCCGGGGGCGTCGTCATCGTCAGCCCCCTTGCGACGCAGCCGTTTGGCAATTCTCTGACCACCTTCGACCAGCCCGCCGGGCAGGAACGTGACAATCAGCATGAACAGTAGACCCAAGGTCAGGTGCCAACCGGACCCGACGAAATGTTCCAGCACCCAGATCACCCCGTTTTCAAGGCCGTCGGGCAGAAACCCGAACCACTCATGCAGCACAGAGTTGTTGATCTTGGAAAAGATGTTCTCAAAGTATTTGATGAACCCGGCCCCGACGATCGGCCCGATCAGCGTACCGGCCCCGCCGAGGATGGTCATCAAAACGACCTCGCCCGATGCGGTCCACTGCATCCGCTCGGCCCCCGCCAGAGGGTCCATAGAGGCCAGCAAACCACCGGCCAGCCCGGCATACATGCCCGAGATGACAAACGCCGCCAAAGCATAGGGGCGCGTGTTCAGCCCGGTATAGTTCATCCGCTGCTGGTTTGATTTCACCGCCCGCAGCATCAGCCCGAAAGGCGAACGAAAGATGCGGATCGACAGGTAAAAGGCCGCAACCATGATGATCGCCGACAGATAGTATCCGACCGCAAAGTCAAAGCTCCACCCGGCAATATCCAGGGTATAGCTGGACCGCATTTCAAGGCCGAACAGATGCGTGACGGTGGGCGAATCCGGCCCCATCAGTATCTGCGGGTCGTTGGTATAGACCTGAAGGCCGGTTTCACCATTGGTGATCGGCGTCAGCACCGAATAGGCCAGCCGGAATGACATTTCGGCCAGCGCCAGGGTCAGGATCGAAAAGTAGATGCCTGAGCGCCGAAGCGAAATGTATCCAACAACAAGCGAGAACAACCCGGCAACGATGACTGACAGAAAGATGGCCGGAACCACGTTCATGCTAAGCAGTTTGAACATCCAGACGGCCGAATATGACCCCACACCCAGAAACGCCGCATGGCCAAAGCTGAGATAGCCGGTCAGGCCAAACAGGATGTTAAAGCCGATGGCGAAAATCCCGAAGATCACGAAACGCTGCATCAGGTCCGGGTAACCGGCATTGAACTGCGCCATCGCACTGTCCGTGGGAAACGGGTTCAGGGCAAAGGGTGCCAGAAGGGCCAGCACCGCAATGATGATCAGGAGTTTCTTGTCTCTTTTTTCCATATTGAACATGGTTTATTCCTCCATCACGCCTTTGCGGCCCATCAGGCCCCGTGGCCGTGCGAGCAAGATGACGATTGCAACAACGTATATGATGATCTGGTCGATACCGGGCAGCAGGGCCTTGACCTCGTTCATCGAGGAAAAGCTCTCGAGGGCACCCAGAAGGAACCCGGCCAGAACGGCCCCCGGAAGGCTGCCCATGCCGCCAACAACCACCACCACAAAGGAAAGCACCAGAAAATCCATGCCCATGTGATAGTTGGGCGAATTAATTGGCGCGTACATGACCCCGGCAAGCCCCGCCACCGCGGCGGCAATGCCGAACATGATGGTAAAGCGTTTGTCGATATTGATGCCCAGAAGGCCGACGGTTTCGCGGTCGGCCATGCCGGCGCGCACCACCATGCCGAATGTGGTGAATTGCAGGAATGCGAATACCGCGGCGATGATCACGGCAGAAAAGCCAAAGTAGACCAGCCGCCAGACCGGATAGATGATCGCGTTCGGGTCAAAACCCATCAGCACACCGAAATCAAAGCTGCCTTTGAACGCCTCGGGGGCCGGGGTGGGGATTGGGTTGGCACCGTAATAATGTTTGATCAGTTCCTGAAGCACGATGGCCAGGCCAAAGGTCACAAGGATCTGGTCGGCATGGGGGCGCTTGTAGAAATGTTTGATCAGGCCGCGCTCCATGATGTAGCCGACCAACAGCATGATGGGGATGCAAAACAGGATCGCGATGGGGACGGACCAGTCAATGATCGACGCGCCCAGTTCGGGGCCAAACCAGGATTCCAGATAGGGTGTTTTGACCTTCATCGGATTGCCAAGGAAATCCGTCTTTGTCTCGTCTATCGTGACAAAGCTGAACGACAAGAGGCGTTGCACCGTGACCGCACAGAATGCACCGATCATGAACAGGGCACCGTGGGCAAAGTTCACCACACCAAGCGTGCCGAATATCAGGGTAAGGCCCAGCGCGATCAGCGCATAGGCCGACCCCTTGTCCAGACCATTGAGAATTTGCAGAAGAATTGCGTCCATCGGTTCCCACCTTCGGGTTTTCAGGGAGGATTATCTGGGGTCCGGCCTGTTGTCAGGGGCTTTGCCAGATTGCCAAAAAGGGCCGGCCGCGCGGGATGTGCGCGACCGGCCAGATTATTCGGTGCGATTACGCGCCCGGGTTACACTTGCCCAGTTCACCACCGGCAAACATCGGGTGGTCAGGCTTATAGGTAACCTGCGCCGCCGGTGTGACCTCGACCACTTCAAGAAGGTCGAACTCGGATGTTGGGTTTTCTTTACCCTTCACAACCAGAACGTCCTTAAAGCATTGGTGGTCGTCGGCACGATACAGCGTCTTGCCGTTGCCCAGACCGTCGAACTCGAACCCTTCCAGGGCCTCGCCGATGCCACAGGGGTTAAAGGTGCCTGCGCGCTCTGCCGCGTCTGCATACAGCAGTGTCTGGCAGTAAACCGTGTGCGCGGCCTGGCTTGGCGGGAAGCCGTACTTGGTGCCGAAGGACTTAACAAAGGCTTTGGTGCCTTCGTCCTGCAGCGACCAGTGCCAGTTGGTCGAGCCAAGGATGCCCTTGACGTTGGCACCGGCACCCTTTGCCATCAGGCGGCTATACAGCGGCACGACGATTTCAAAGTTCTTGCCGTTGACTTGCTTGTCCTTCAGGCCGAACTGAACAGCGTTGGTCAGCGAGTTGACCATGTTTCCGCCATAGTGGTTCAGAACCAGAACGTCGGCACCCGAGTTCAGGACCGGCGCGATATAGGACGAGAAGTCGGTCGATGCCAGCGGTGTTTTCACCTTGTTGACGGTTTCCCAACCAACAGCTTCGGTTGCGGCTGCGATCGATTCTTCCTGGGTCCAGCCCCAGGTGTAGTCGGCCGTCAGGTGATAGGCCTTGCGGTCAGCGCCATACAGCTTTTCAAGCACCGGAGCCAGCGCGGCGGCGGACATATAGGCGTTAAAGAAGTGACGGAAACCATTGGCTTTCTTGTCTTTGCCTGTGGTGTCGTTCGAGTGGGTCAGGCCAGCCATAAAGATGACGCCTGCCTCTTGGCACATGCCCTGAACCGCGATTGCAACACCCGAGGACGAACCGCCGGTGATCATCACGGCACCGTCTTTTTCGATCATCGACTTGGCCGACGCACGGGCCGCATCCGATTTGGTTTGCGTGTCGCCGGTGACGTACTGGACCTTGTTGCCAAGGATACCGTTCCCCTTCAGCACTTTTGAGCTGAACGTGTTCATCATACCGCCGTCGCCGCCGCCATTCAGGTGCTCGACCGCCAGTTCATAGGCGCGCAGTTCGTCGGCGCCTTCGTCGGCATACGGGCCGGTTTGTGGCACGTTAAAGCCCAGCGTGACACCGCCGCCGGTTGGTGCGTTAGTATAGGCCGCGACAGACGAGGCCGTAAAAATTGTCGGCAAGGCAAGGCCGGTACCGGCAAAAGCGCCGGTTTTCAGCACGCCGCGACGTGTGACATCAGATTTGGACATGAAATCCTCCCATTACATGAAACGTGTCAGGCGATTTATTGGACCCGCCATTGACACAGGCACAGTTGTGCAAATTCATTATGGGGCGGGGTTGGAAAATTTCGCAATAAACCTCTTGAAAAGCACGATTATTCTGTAAATAAGTGAACAGGTTCTGTGTGAATTTTGTAAATTATCTTATGTTGCAGCGCAGAAAGCCATTGAAATTCAGGGCAAAAGGGAGGGATTGGAATGGGTCGGGATACCCTGACAGGCAGTCGCATCCGCGAACGACGCTCTATCGCGGGCATTCGTCAGGCCGAGTTGGCCCGCCAAATTGGCATTTCGGCCTCGTATCTTAACCTGATCGAACATAACAGGCGCAGAATCGGCGGTAAGCTGTTGGTTGATATTGCCCGTGCGCTGGGGGTCGAGCTGTCGATGCTGACCGAAGGGGCCGAGGCGGCGCTGATTGCCACCCTGAAAGAGGCTGCCGCAGATGCCGGGGCTGGGGGTATGGCGGGGGCCGGGGGGGTGGCCGCCGAGACCGATCGCGCAGATGAATTTGCCGGTCGCTTTCCCGGCTGGGCCGAAGTGCTGGCCGCCGGGCATCGCCGCATCGCCCTGCTGGAACGCACGGTGGAAACCCTGTCAGACCGCCTGACCCACGATCCGCGTCTGGCCGCGTCCCTGCACGAGGTGCTGTCCACCGCTGCGGCGATCCGCTCGACCGCGTCCATTCTGGCCAAAACCGAAGAACTGGAGCCAGAGTGGCGCGACCGGTTCCACCGCAATCTTAATCAGGACAGCCGGCGTCTGGCCGAAAGCAGCAAGGCGTTGGTCAACTATCTGGACGAAAGCGACACGCCCGAAGACAGCAGGGGCGTGCCACAGGAAGAGGTCGAGACATTTTTCGCATCCCACAGCCATCATTTTGCCGGCATCGAAACTGGTCAGATCCAGTCAGAGGCCCAGTTCGAGGCCCTGATCAGGGCGGTGCCGGAACTGACATCGGGGGCCGCACGGGTGATCGCACGGGCCGCGCTTGAGCAATACGCACAGGATGCCGTGGTCATGCCGGATCAGCCGTTCCAGCAGGCGCTGGATCAGGATGGTCTGGACCCGGTGGCCCTGGCACGACGGTTCGGAACCGACCTTGCGTCGGTGTTCCGGCGTGTGGCGACCATGCCCGAAAGTGTTCTGGCAACCGAGGTCGGGCTGGTGATCTGTGACGCCTCGGGCAGCATCCTGTTTCGCAAACCCGTTACGGGGTTTGCGCTGCCCCGCTTTGGCGCATCCTGTCCGTTATGGCCGGTGTTCACGGCGCTTGGCCGCCCGATGGTGCCGATCCGGCGAACAGTGTCCCAACTGGGCCGCACGGTTGCCCGGTTCGATTGTCTGGCCGTGGCCTGGCCACAGGATACGCCCGGCTTTGATGGTGATCCGCAATACCGTTCGGTCATGCTGATCCTGCCAATCCCGGCCGAGAAAGGGCCGGATCAGGATGTTCAGCCGGTCGGCAGCACATGCCGGGTGTGCCCGCGCCACGACTGCCGCGCCCGACGCGAGCCGTCGATTCTGAGCAAAGAATTTTGACCCCTGTGCAAATGCGTGGATATGTGGATATTCTGACACCAGGCGACAATGCCGCGTGGTCAGGCCCTTGATCAGGGTTGTGATCGTGCAAAGAAAGCCGGGGAGGGCGGATCTGACATGAGCCGAAAAGTCATGCTGATCGAGGATGAACCGAACATCATCGAAGCGATCCGCTTTCTGCTGACCCGTGACGGGTGGGAGGTCGAAACCCATTCCGATGGCACCGACGCCGTTGCGGTGATCTGTGCCGCGGCCCCCGATCTGCTTATTCTGGATGTCATGCTGCCGGGTAAAAGCGGTATGGATATCCTGCGCGACCTGCGCGAATTGAAAGAACTGGCCGCGCTGCCGGTGCTGATGCTGACGGCCCGTGGTCAGGCCCGCGACCGGGAACTGGCGGAAAAGATGGGTGTCAGCCGGTTCATGACCAAACCGTTCTCTAATACCGAGGTGCTGACAGCGGTGCGTGACCTGCATGCCCAGGCATCCCGGCCATGACCGGCGGGGCTGGCAGGGTAAATAGCGATACAAATGCTGGCGCTGATACGGGCCAGAATACGGGCCAGAATATGGGGCCATCCCGCGTTACCCAGGCCGTGTTCCTGGAACGCCAGTCCTATCGCCGCCGCCGTCTGGTCGATGTCGCCCGGTTGTTGCCCCTGTTGGGGGTCTTGCTGCTGCTGGTGCCGCTTTTGTGGCCGGATTCGAATGACGCTGCGGTCATCAGCGGCCTTACCCCCGCCATGCCCATGTCTGATGCGATCACGTATATCTTTGCCGTGTGGTGTGCCCTGATCGTTGGGTCGGTATTATTCGGGGCCGCCGCCCGGCGCTGGGGTGAACGGCCAAGCGAACCGGGGCGTGACTGAATGGCCACGGTAAATGTGCTGGTACTGGTCAGCCTGGCCTATGTGGCGCTGTTGTTCGGCGTGGCCTTCATGGCCGACCGGCTGGCGGCCACGGGGCGATCCACCTGGTTGCGTTCGCCCCTGGTCTATACGCTGTCATTGTCGATCTATTGCACCGCCTGGACCTTTTACGGTGCGGTGGGGTACGCGGCCCGTTCGGGGCTTGAGTTTGTCACGATCTACCTTGGTCCAACGCTGGTGATGGTCGGCTGGTGGTGGGGCCTGCGCAAGCTGGTGCGCATCGGGCGCAGCCAGCGGGTGACCTCCATCGCTGACCTTATTTCGTCGCGTTATGGCAAATCGACCTTGCTGGCGATCTGTGTGACGATCCTGGCCGTGGTCAGCGTGACGCCCTATATCGCGCTGCAACTTCAGTCGATCACCCTGTCATTTTCGATCTTCTTTGCATACGATCCTTCGCCCGGATTCAGCCCCGGTTCCAGCGTGTTCTGGGTGGCCTCGGGGCTGGCGGTGTTCGCGATCCTGTTCGGCACCCGAAACCTGGACGCCAACGAACGCCACCACGGGGTGGTCACCGCCATTGCGCTTGAGGCGGTGGTCAAACTGGTGGCGCTGCTGGCGGTTGGCATCTTTGTGGTCTGGGGCCTGTCCGACGGGGTTGCCCAGACCATGCAGCGGATTGATGCCTCGGAGATAGGCGAGTGGAACATGAACGGAGGGCGCTGGGCGACGATTACCTTTCTGGCGGCGGCGGCCTTTGTCTGTCTGCCGCGCATGTTTCAGGTGATGGTGGTTGAAAACGACGATGAACGCCACCTGCGCACCGCGGCCTGGGCGTTTCCACTGTATTTACTGTTGATGAGCCTGTTTGTCGTGCCAATCGCCGCTGTCGGGTTGGAAATCATGCCCGAAGGATCGAACCCCGACCTGTTTGTCCTTAGCCTGCCGCTTAGTCAGGGACGCGAGGGGCTGGCGGTGCTGTCGTTCCTTGGGGGGTTCTCGTCGGCCACGTCGATGGTGATTGTCGCGGCAATGGCCCTGTCGACGATGGTGTCGAACCATATTGTCATGCCAATCTGGTTGTCGTCGCGGGGGGGCGGGGCCTCGCAGTCGGGGGATGTGCGCAATGTGGTGCTGTTGTCGCGGCGCCTGTCAATCGCGGCGATCATGGCGCTGGGGTATTTCTATTACAAACTGTCCGGGGGCGGTGCCGCGCTGGCCTCGATCGGGCTGATTGCTTTTGCCGGAATTGCCCAGATACTGCCGGCGCTGGTGGGTGGCTTGTTCTGGCGTGGG
>DAOUPC010000090.1 GCA_030626365.1 Paracoccaceae bacterium | reverse complement strand
ATTGCCATTATAATGGCAATCAACACAGTCACCAATTGCCTCGTTGTGGTCAAACGACACAACCGAAAAGGACTGGGTGCTGATGTGACACGCCGCACAATCGTCGGTCGTATTCAGGTGATTTACCGGCTTGGTCTCTGTACCGAAGGGATTGCCATTATAGTGGCAATCAACACAGTCACCAATTGCCTCGTTGTGGTCAAACGACACAACCGAAAAGGACTGGGTGCTGACGTGACACGCCGCGCAATCGTCGGTCGTGTTCAGGTGATTTGCCGGCTTGGCCTCTGTCCCGAGGGGATTGCCATTGTAATGGCAATCAACACAGTCACCAATAACCTCGTTATGGTCGACATTCTGACCAATCGAAAAGGCAAAGGTGGAATGGCAGGATTCGCAATCTTCACCCGCATTTATGTGATCTGACGGTTTGGTCTCTGCGTCCCAAGTGTTGCCGACAAAGTGACAGGATGCACAATCACCGGGGACCACATCGTGATCCAGTTCAACGACTGTGAAATCCTCTTCGAAGAACGGGCTATGGTAATCGCTACAGGTTTCCGGGGCGGGAAGGTGATCAACCGGTTTTCCCGGCACCACAAAATTGTTGTGGCATGACGCACAGGGCTGCACGACAAGGGTATGGTCAAAGATGCCGCCCGCAAAATCGAACGTCGAATGGCAAGCCGCGCAATCCGTTTCAGCCACCTGTATGTGGTTTTCCTTCTGGCCCGGCGCACCCTGCCCGTCATGGCATGACACACACGTACCCTGAACCGACGCATGATCAAGACGGACAGTGGCAAAGCCCGTGGTCACGTGGCAATTGTCGCAACTCCCCGAGACTGGAATGTGGTCCGCCGGTTTGCTGCGCGCCCTGTTACCGTTGTGGCACGTCGTGCAATCCTGCTGAATTGCCACGTGATCAAAATCAAAGGGTCTAAAGTTCGATGTTGAATGACATTCTGCGCAATTGCTCCCTGCCGGTGGATGGCTCAAAGGTTTGCCCACAGCGCGCGCACCGTCGTGACAGGATGCACAGACCTTTGGTGTTCCTTTCAACTCATTGTTGATGTGGCAGGTTTCACAAATGGCTTCTGCATGTTTGCCGGTCAGCGGAAATCCCGCCATGGTGCCATGATCAAATCCGGGGATCGGCTCTACGCCCGTAACCGTTTCCTGCGCCGATGCGGCAAATGGGGCCAAGCAGACAAACAAAACTGCGACAAAAAACCTAAGAGCAGCCACTCGCAAGTCAAAGCAATCGCCTCTTTCACGCCACACGATCATTTCCGCTTTCCCAATCAGCTTAGGTGCACCAACACATGCGACACCGACACATCCTTTTGTGAACACCGTATTCTATTGTAGTTAGTTTGGTCAACATTTTGGCAGAGAGGTGGCTGGGCAAGAGGTTGTCTTGTATTTTCAACCAGTTAGCATCCAGATTAAGATGGATCAGGGTTTCAAAGCGCCGTGTTCGCCAACCACGGAACCATCACCAACAAGGCTAGCCGGAACAGATCGACAATCCAGAACGGCGTGACCCCACGGAAAATAGTTGCGGTTGTCACATCGCCTATGACCCCTTTCAGCACAAAAACATTCAGTCCAACCGGTGGTGTGATCAGGCTTATTTCAACCACCACCACGACGATAATACCAAACCACACCGGATCGAACCCCAGGCTTGTGACAAGCGGAAAGAATATCGGAACGGTCAGTAACAGCATGGACAGGCTTTCGAACACGCATCCCAACACAAGATAGACGCACAGGATCAGGAATATGACCATCATGGGCGATACGTTGAAGCTCAGTACCAGCGCCTGAAGACCTTCGGGCAGGCCCGCACGGTTCACAAAATTCGAGAACAGCCAGGCCCCGATCAGCACAGTGAACAACTTGGCTGTCGTCGTCGCCGTTTCGCTCAGCACTTCGGAAATGTCACGAAAAGACAACGTGCCCCTGGCCAGGGCAATCAGGAAGGCACCGCTCGCGCCCATTCCGGCCGCTTCTGTTGGTGAAAAGTGCAGATAGATCGGCCAGACATCCAATGCGCCATACAGCCCACCAATCACGCCAAAGAAAAGCAGCATGACGGCCCAGATATTTCCCAGCGCCGAAATCCGGCCTTTCCACGGGGTGCGTTCACCCGGCGGGCCCATCGCCGGGTCACGCCAGATCGTATAGCGTACAGCAACAAGATAGAACAAAAGCCCGATGATACCGGGGATGATACCGGCGATGAACAGCTTGCCGATACTTGTTTCGGTCAACAGCCCATAGATGACCAGGATCACGCTTGGCGGGATCAGAATGCCCAGCGTCCCCCCGGCAGCAATAGACGCGGTCGACAGTTCGTCGGCATATCCGTACCGGCGCATTTCCGGCATCGCAACCTTGGACATGGTGGCCGCCGTCGCCAGCGAGGACCCGCAAATCGCCGCGAACCCGCCACAGGCAAGAACGGTGGACATCGCCAACCCGCCCTTGAAATGGCCCAGAAACGCATAGGATGCGCGATACAACTCTTTCGACATCCCGCCCTTGTTGATGAACAACCCCATCAGAATGAACAGGGGAACCACCGAAAGGCCGTAATCCTGCGCGGTGTCGATGATAAGCCGGGCGGCCATCGAAAACGACGCTTTGGAAGATGTCAGAGAGGCATATCCGGCAATCCCCACCGCCCCCATCGAAAAGGCAATCGGAACACGCAGGAACGAAAGGATCAGGACCGCCGCAAGGCCGATTGTTGCGATCAGCATGGATTATCCTTTGCAGAAGTGTTGCGCGGATTCTGAGTGAGATTCAAAAACAGAAGCACGCCGTGAACTAACATGCCAATCGCCGTGGCGACGATTGAGAAAAAGATGAAATATGACACGTAGAACTGTGGCAAATGCAGATATTCGGTTGCATTTCCGAACTCGCGCGCCCGCTCGGCCAGGACCAGAACACGCGATGCGGGCCAAAACAGCAACCCGCCAAAGATCAGGTAGATCAACCCGTCACGAATTCTGGCGGCGCTAGGTGAAAACAGACTGTCGAGCAGGTCAACGACGATGTGATCGCCCTTGGTCGAGACGACGGGAAGGGATGAAAAGACAATCGCCGCCATCAGGATGCGGGTCAGTTCTGTCGAGGCCTCAATGGGGTTGCTGAACGCAGACCGCAGGAGGACGTCAAAGAACGTCAGCCACATCATCAGGAACAATGCAAGCGTGGCAAAAAACATTGGCAGGCGGGCCAGCCGTTCGCCAGCCCGCCTGATTTTCGTGGTATTCGTCACCATGTCCCGGTGCCTTCCTAGGTCAGTTCAGTCGCTTTTCATGCACCGGCATGTTCGCCCTATTCACCGTTCTCCAGAATGGCAAAGGCCGCATTGGCATCAATCCCCTTGGCCGAGATTTCCGCGATGACCTTGGCAACGATATCGGCAGAAAGCCCCTTGAACGTGGCCTGGTCCGCCTCAGATGCCAGAACGATGGCATTGCCGGGCGTGGCGATCGTCAGGTCGCGCCCGATGACATCAATCTCGTCCCAGACCTCGCCGGCCATGCGCGACGCTTTTTCACCGAAAACACCGTTCAGGGCCTCCTGAATATCGGCGGGCATGGCGTTGAATTTGTCCTCGTTCATGATCAGCGCGAAAGAGGCGCGGTAAAACCCGCCCGGCATTTCGAACATGTTGGGGGCCACTTCAACCAGATTGAATCCCTTGCGTCCCTCGATTGACATCAGGGTTCCGTCCGCCGCGTGCGAGGCAAGCGTTTCATAGACTTTCGGGGCCGATACGTGAATGCCGGTAACGCCGATCGCTTCGCCCACATCGCTGGCGACACCGCCGCCGATGCGCAGCTTGAGACCCTTGACATCGTCCAGCGACTGCACCGGATCACTGGTATGAACCTGCCCCGGTCCATGCACCATAAGGCCGATCAGTTTCACACCGCGATGCTCGCCCGCCGCCTCAAGATATTTCTGGTGCACGTTCCAGTAACGCGCCGACAGGTCCGCCGAATTAGCTGCATAGCCCGGTAGCTCAACCAGTTTGGTTACGCTGAAGCGGCCCGGATTATAGCCGTGAAAAATCCAGCTCATATCGGCCGCGCCATCCTGAACAAGATCAAGCTGTGCGGGCGGCGACGCAAGGCCATACTTTACCTGCGCGGTTACGCGCCCGCCCGTGGCCTCTTCGATCATCGCGGTCAGGCGCGGCCACATGTCAGAGTTCATCCCCGCAGTTGGCGGCGTCCAGCTGGATATCGTCAGCGTGTACTCGGCCGCATTTGCAAACGACGCCCCGCTGACCAAGCCAGCGGCAAGCGTCAAGGCCGATACTAATCCTTTAAGAGTTTTCATAATCATCCCCTGTTTTTAATCAGCATTTTTTATGCTGACGATTTTTCTGGTACAGATTTGCACAGAAACCCGCGCATTTCGTTTGCACCCAGTGAGTTGGTAACCACCTGATCAAAGGGTAGGATTCTGGATTGAGGCGGTCTGTATCATGGTATACTGTGGTTCACAGACCCGACCGATGACATCCCGCACGGATTATGGATTGCCAGGGTTTTCGTCAGGAATGTTGTTTTCGTTCATTGCCCAGCCTTCAATCATACCTGCGGCGCAGGCCGCCATTGCGTCGCGCCCCGGTGCCGCAAGTATCTGAATACCAATCGGCCACTCTGCCGTTTCCGAAGAAAAAACGCCCCAGGGCACAGAGAATGCGGGAAGATGGGCGATATTTGCCGCCGGTGTGAACGGGTTCCAGCCCATCCAGTCGCGATCAGACGTGGGCCGCTCGCCGGGATCGGCGCGGGGCGGCAAACCCGGCATTGTCGGGCTAAGCAAAACGTCTGTTTCGCCGCCTAACAGGCGAAGCATCCTACCGGTAAAGGCCTCACGCGCCGTCAATGCGTCCAGAATTTTTGATGCGGGCCAACTGTACACCGGATCGATAAATTCAATAAGCTCGGGGTCCGTCACGCCAAGCGCGTCCCTGTCCAGCACACCCATCGCCTGCGCCACTGCCGCGCGGTATAACACAGAGGCAATTTCGGCCCCTTTCCCCAGATCGATGTCTATGACCGCAAAGTCCACGTCGTTGTTTCGCAACTGCGCAACAAAGGTTTGCCATGCGTGTCCGACCGCTGGAGACAGGGTTTTCAGGGATGCGTCGGAAACCACCCCGAACCGCACCGCCCCAGTGCCGGTTGTGGCGCCGGTTGCGGTCAAACCGTGCCCACCCGACCCAAGCGACGTCCAGTCGGCAGCACATGGCCCCATCATGGTTGCAACCGAGATAACGGCGTCGCCAACCGTCGGGGTCATCACCCCAAGATGGGCAAGTTGCAACAAGGCGTCGGGGTAAGGATCAAGCGGGATCAACCCGAAACTTGGTTTGTATCCGACCACCCCGGTAAAGGCCGCGGGTATCCGGACCGAACCCGCCGCATCGCTGCCAAGTGCGATGATACCTGCGCCATCCGCCGTCGCCGCAGCACCACCGCCACTGCTGCCGCCGGGGGTCAGCGACGGATCAAAAGGATTGCGCGTTATCCCCGAAAGCGGGCTTTCCGTCGTTCCCTTCCAGGCATGTTCGGGCGTCGTGGTCTTGCCCAGAAACACAGCGCCTGCATCCCTGAGACGACGAACCGAAATCGCGTCGTTTTTTACCGGCGTTTCAGGCATTGCAAGCGACCCCCGCCGCGTCGGCCAGCCTGCGACGTTGATGGTGTCCTTGATCGTAACGGGGATGCCGTCCAAAGGACCAAGTTGCCCGCCATTGCGATAGCGCGCCTCGGACGCCCTTGCCATCGCAAGCGTGGTTTCCGGGTCCAGATGGCAAAAAGCGTTCAGACCTTTGGCATCGAGCGCTATCGCCTCAAGCATCCCCTTGCAGACATCCACCACGTTTTTGCGGCCCGCAATATAGTCGCGCTGCAACGCGGCAGCGCGCCCTTCGGAAATTGGTGGGGAATTGCGGGCCGTAGTGTTCACCGCCCGGTCGGGCAATATGCAATGGCCTTGATTTCTATGGTCAGACCCTTGCGGGCCAGACCGGCGACATCCAAAATGGTCCATGTCGGGTATGGCGCGGATATATAGTCGTCCTTGACCGCGCGGAATTGGGTCAGGTGGTCGGGACGTTCCAGCATGCCAACGTGGTAACTGACCAGTTCGACGATATCGTCCAGCGACGCCCCCGCCGCCTCAAGAACAATTTTCATCCGGTCGAACGCGTTGCGGAACTGGGCCGTATCGTCTTCCGGCATCGTACCATCGGGGTTCAGCCCGATTTGTCCGGCCGCATACACGAAATCCCCGGCGCGCACGGCGGCCGAGTAATTGAATATGTCAAAAATCGTCTTTCCGTCCGCAATCTTGAAGGCGGGGTGATCCGGGTTATTGGGTATTTTGTTCAATGAGTTTGTCATGGCTTTGGTCCTTGTTCATTTTCTAGCGATAATAGTCATCAATACAGCAACACAATGTGTCCCGCGATACCGGCTGTGCCGTCAGGGTAAAAAAACGCGCGGCGGCGGCGCGATTGGCTAGTTTCGCCTGTCCCAACCGTCAGCTTGCCGCTTTTGCGGGTTGCAACATGGCATACCCGCCCTTGTGAAACAAAAGTGGGCGAGCGTCGGCCTGTTGTTCTGAAATTCCGGTGACCCTGCCGACAATGATCTGGTGATCGCCGCCGGGAAACGTATTTTCGACGTCACAATGAAAAACCGCCATCGCACCCTGCAGCGTGATGTTGCGCCCGGTCTCTTTATAAACAAGCTTGTCGGGATCGGTCGGACCACCTGCAAACTGTCGTGACACCCATTCCTGAGACTCTGAAAGGATGTTGACCGAAAAGCGCCGGTTCTCGGTCACCCGTATTCCTGTGGCACTCCCATTACGGACACAGAAAAGCAGCAGCAACGGATCCAGGCTTACCGAAGTAAGCGAGTTAATGGTCATCCCCGAAACAACGCCATCCGTGTCGGTCACTATGACGGCAATTCCCGTTGTCCACAGCCCCATCAGGCGCCGGAAATCGGTGACTTGCTGGTCTTTCATGGCGTATCCCAAAGCTGTTGAAGGTTGGCAAAGCATGCGCCGGGCCAAGGTTCCATGCGGTATCGAACGATACGGGCGGGCCGGGATTATTCAAAGATGCGGTATCTTCCTATACCGTTCCCGCCATCCGAGTTCACTAGACGTAACCGTAAATAGGCGTAAAAACGGTTTCCGGCTTTTGTTAGAACCACAGCCATTGCAGCCAAAAGGACAGACCCATGCAAGTTTCAATTGATGCGACCGGACAAAAATCGGGATTTCCGACCGAGCAAGAGCTTTTTGACCGCGCACAGGCCCTTGTTCCCATGTTGCGTGAAAAGGCCGGTGAAACGGAAAAGAACGGGCGGATAAGTGAAGAGGTCGCGAAAATGCTGCGCGACGCAGGGTTTTACAACATCGTGATGCCCGTCCGGGCCGGCGGATACGGGATGAAGCATTCTGTATTGTGGAAAGTGGCGCGGGAAGTCGGGCGCGGCTGTGCCTCTACTGGTTGGATCCTGGGGCTTGTCGGGCTGTCGCCCTGGATGGTCGGGTTGTTTCCAAAAGACGCACAGGACGATGTATTTGGCGACAACAACCCGATGGTTCCGGTCATGACCGGGGGCGTGGCTGACCAGTACGCCGTGGATGTCGTCGCGGGCGGATACGAGATTTCCGGCCTGTGGTTTTATGCTTCGGGCATTGATGTGGGCAAATGGGCCATTGTAATGGCCCCTACCCCGACCGGAAATCCCGAGGCCCCGTTCGATCCTCGGGTGTTTCTGGTGCCGATCGAATTGATGGAAATCGATCACGACAGCTGGGATGTCCTTGGCATGCGGGGCACCGGCAGCAAGATGGTCCGGATCAGGAAAGCCTTTGTTCCCGCCTACCGATCAATTTCCTGGTCAGCAGCCCAGAACGGCGATTTCCCGGGACGGGACGTGAATGACGGACCAATGTACCAAATGCCGCTGAATGGCCTGTTCTCGATGTCGGTTGTTGCCCCGATTGCCGGGGCGGCGGCGGGGGCGGCTGATGCAGTTCTTGACCTGCTGAAAAAGAGGTACCGGGGCGGGACAGGGCAAAATCAGAGGGATGAAATCCATTCGCAAATCCAGATCGGGCAGAACGTCGCGATGATGGATATGGCATTTTCAATGCTCATTTCTGACGCAGATGAAATGTACGCGATTGCCGAAAGCGGTCGCGCATTCACCACTATGGAAAGAACCCGGTACCGGGTGCATTGTTCGATGATATCCAGGACTTTTCTGGAAGCGGCGGATAAGTTGTTCGCCTTGACCGGCGGGGCCATGCTTAGATGCGGAACGCCGACCGAGCGGTACTTTCGCGATCTTCATTCGATGACCACGCATTTTCTGATGCAGGCCGATGTCACCGGCGAGATGTATGGTCGTCTGTTGCTTGGGCTGGACCTGCCGGATGGGGCCAGGGTTTGAGGGAAACCTGAAAACCGATTTTCAGGATGAACCGCTTTGAAGGTCCGGCCTGCGGCCGCAGGCCGCGGTTTTTCCGGTTAACCTGACGCCATTTTGGTAATACACATACCATCGCTGGATCGGGAACCATACTATGGTAGGTACATGACTATGGTTGGTACATGGAAAATCGATGATGACATTTGCTCGCTTCTTGTCGGTCATACGCACCTTGGAAAGCGCCGGAACTTTCGAAAAGGCGCGGTCCTGTATGACCAGGACGAGATTTCGCAAAAGTTCTTCTTCATCGAAAAAGGTCTCGTTCAGGTTTCTATCCTCAGGCAGGATGGCACCGAGATAATTCTGGAACTCATGGGGCCACATACCATTTGCGGCGAAGGTCCGGCCTTTGACGGCTTGCCGCGGTTCTCGCGGGCAGTCGCCTCAAGAGACACGGTTGCCGTCGAATTCGACGCGGCAATTCTGGATGAAATGTGCGAACAATATCCAAAACTGACCGCCGCGATGTTACGAACACTAAGCCTGAAACAAAGGGTTGTTGCGGTCAAACTGGAACATATGGCATCACAGAACACCGAAGAACGGTTGTTAGAACTGTTGGGGCGACTGAAAAGAAAGTTTGCGGTTCCCCATCCAAGAGGGCAGTTGCTGGTCACCTATTTGACCCATGAGCAGATCGCCTCGATGACCGGCATGTCACGGGTAACAATCACGCGCGCCATCGCCAGGCTGAAAAAGCAGCGGATTATTGAAATAGTTGATAAGTATATTCTTATTCTGAATCAATAGGTTGCTGGTTCCGAGCGGCAGTACGGCAGTTTCTTGAACAGGTCTGGCGTGGACCTGTCGCGCGTTCGTGCCACCCCAAGTGCGCGTTTAGGGTCAGGACCCAT
>DAOUPC010000233.1 GCA_030626365.1 Paracoccaceae bacterium | reverse complement strand
GAGCTGCAAAAGTTCCGCGATGCGGCACAGGCCACCTGGCCTGAGTTCGCCGACACACCAGAAGCCAAGGCGCTGGTTGAATCGCACCTGGCCTATCTGACCCAGCTTGGGCTGGTGTCCAAGTAAGACAGGCAATATCCGGGGCGGCCAGCACATGGCCGCCCCTTTCCCGAACTCATAAGAATGCAAGAGGGCACCGTGGTCGAACATGAACGCACAGGTTGGGTGGACGCGATCACCTGGAGATTCAGCCGGGTGGCAATGATCCTGCCTGCCGTAATCGTGGCGATCATGTTTTACGAAGTCATCATGCGCTATGTTTTCGTGCGTCCGACGCTTTGGGTGAACGAGGCATCGTTGTGGATGGGTGGGATGGTGTACCTGTTTTCGGGTCTCTATGCCATGCAGCAACGCAGCCATATCCGCATCTTCATTCTTTACGACATTGTACCGCGCTGGCTGCGACATGTGTTTGACGTGCTGTCGACACTGGCCATTGCCATATTCTGTTTCGCGGTGATCTGGGGCGGCTTTGGCGAGGCTTACGCCAAGTTCATGCGCTGGGAAAAGTTTGGCACGGCCTGGGACCCACCGATCCCGGCAACGATGAAACCGCTGATACTGATCACCCTGACTGTGGTGACCATTCAGGCCATTTCGAATTTGATAAACGACTGGGGCAACGACCCGGAAACGCATGATGTGACGGACGATATCGACCTGAACATCGAACAAGTGAAACGGGCGCAGGCCGAGGCCGAAAAGGCCTGAACTGCATCACCCAAGGGGGCAGGTTATGGATATCGGAACAATTTCTCTTGTTCTGCTTTTGGGGATGCTGGCGCTGTTGGCCATCGGTATGCCGCTGGGCTTTGCATCGGGGTTTCTGGCCGTCGTCGTGATGGTGATGAAGTTCGGGCCGGACATTCTGTTCACGAACTTCGGCACCGGACCGATGAACATTCTGGCCCAGCGCATGTATGGGCTGACCACTGATTATGTGCTTATATCGGTCCCGTTATTTATATTAATGGCGACCCTGTTGGAGCGATCCGGCATCGCGCGCGACATGTATACGTCGCTGTCCATGTGGATGAACCGGACGCGGGGCGGTATTGCGCTGGTCACATCCGTGATGGCCGTGGTGATGGCCGCCATGTCCGGCATCATCGGCGGAGAGGTTGTCCTGCTTGGCCTGATCGCCCTGCCGCAGATGTTGCGCCTTGGCTATGACCAGAACCTGGCGATTGGTACGATCTGTGCCTCGGGGGCGCTGGGCACGATGATCCCGCCGTCGATTGTGCTTATTTTTTATGGGCTGATCACCGAAACCTCGATCCATGCGCTGTTCAAGGGGGCGTTTGTGCCGGGCTTTATTCTGGCCGGTTGCTATATGCTGTATA
The DNA here is from genome assembly GCA_030626365.1 of Paracoccaceae bacterium. Classification (GTDB taxonomy): domain Bacteria; phylum Pseudomonadota; class Alphaproteobacteria; order Rhodobacterales; family Rhodobacteraceae; genus NVQY01. The sequence goes on along the minus strand of DAOUPC010000233.1, from coordinate 3,187 downwards.
TTATCGTGCGCACCCGGATAAACCCCAGCCTGGCCCCATTACCGGAACCCGGACCGGATGACATGACCGGCCCGCAGAAAAAGGTCTATGGATCGGCGCTGTTGTCGATGATCGCCATTCTGGTGCTGGGCGTGACGATGATCCGCACCGGGTTTCTGATATTTTTTGACCGGGTTGACGAATATACTTCGATCCTTAGCCAGACACAGATGATTACGCGCGGCGTGATCATTGCCGCCTTGCTGGCGTTTCTGTTCTTTGTCATTCGCCCGGAACGGATTGTTCTGGCGTGGAATGTGGGCAAGGGGCTGATTGCGCCGCTGCTGGTGGTCGGCGTTGTTCTTGGGTCGATCTATGGCGGTATCACCGGCATCACCGAAGCTGCCGGTATGGGCACGGTGGCGGTGCTGATCCTGATCTACCTGCGCGGAGAGTTTTCCCTGACCCTGGTCAAAGAGGCCCTTATGCGCACGTGGAAATCGACAGGCACGATCATCTGGGTGACGTTCGGGGCAACTGCCCTTGCCGGGGCCTATACCATCTCGGGGGGGCCGACCTATGTGGCCAACATGATTGTTGGCTATGATTTGCCGACGCTGGGCGTGTTGTCGGTGATGATGATCATCTTCCTGTTTCTGGGCGCGTTCATGGACTGGGTGGGGATCGTGTTGCTGGTGATGCCGGTGTTCCTGCCGATTGTGCTGAAACTGCCGATTGACGAGATCGGTGTGTTTTCGCCACTGGTGGATGACCCGCGGTTCCTGGCCACCTGGTTCGGTATTCTGTTCTGCGTCAACATGCAGGTGTCGTTTTTGTCGCCACCCTTTGGCCCGGCTGCGTTCTATCTGAAATCGGTGGCCCCGCCCCACATCACATTGCCGGCTATCTTTCGCGGCTTCCTGCCGTTCATCGTTATTCAGTTGTTTGTTCTGATGCTTATCCTGTTCTTTCCCGAACTGACGATGTTCTTCAGATAGGCACCCCAACCAACCCGGACAGATGCGCCATGCTAAGTAAAAGACCCCGCCGGAACCTTGCCGGCGCAAAGGTGGCCCGGTGCGGGGTGCCACTATGATGCGCCTTGTTGTGGCTGGCGGCGGGCTGATTGGTGCGCGTCATATTACCCATGCAATGGCCCACCACCAGATTGATCTGGTGGGGGTCATCGACCCGGACCCGCGCATCAGGGCGGGTGCCCCGGTTGCCGGGTTTCGTGATATTCGCGATGTTGATGTGCCGGTTGACGGGATCATTATTGCCACGCCCACCGATCTGCATGTGCAACACGCCGAAACTGCGGCCGCGCGCGGCTGGCATATGCTGATAGAAAAGCCGGTTGCCAGTACGATCGAACAGGCCGACAGGATTGTTGCGGCGACTGAACGCGCCGGCGTGGCCGCACTGGTGGGGCACCACCGGCGCTATCACCCAAAGGTTCAGGCGCTAAGGGCGCTGCTGGCAGGCGGGCAGATTGGCAAACCTGTGCTGGCCTCACTTATCTGGGCCGTCAGAAAGCCGGATGATTACTTTGAGGTGCCCTGGCGGGCGGGCCGCGAAGGGTCCCCGGTTATGCTTAACCTGGTGCATGACATCGATCTTTTGCGGTTCCTGTTCGGGGATGTGATCCATGTTTCGGGGTTTGGTACCGGGGCGTTGCGCGGGCAGGGGCGGATCGAAAGCGGCGGAATTACCCTGGGGTTTGACGCAGGACAGGTGGCAACGCTGGGCTTTGCCGATACCACGCCGTCGCCCTGGGGGTTCGAGGCCGGCACCGGAGAGAACCCCAACATCGCAACGACCGGTCAGGATATGTTGTGGATCACCGGCACGGCGGGGGCTGTCAGCTTTCCTTCGCTGACGCTGTGGGGCGGGGCGAATGACTGGTCACAGGCCCCCCGGCCAACCACGATCCCATGCGGGGACGGCGTGCCGCTGGTTGCCCAGCTTGATCACTTTGTGCAGGTTGCGGGCGGGCAGGTGGCCCCGCTGATCGATGCCCGCGACGCCCGCAAGACGCTTGCCGCGACCCTTGCGGTCGAGGCGGCGTTAATGACCGGGGGGGACGGGACATGAAAACCCTGCGTTGTGGCCTGATTGGCGATCACATTGGCCAGACCCGGTTTCCCGGTGCGCTAAAGCTGATGTGCGACGCGGCGGGGATCGGGTTAGAGTTTGAACTGATTGATACGGCGGGCCGGGCGAATTTTGATTTTGCGCGTGTGGTGGACGGGCTGAAACAGGATGGCTGGACCGGGGTCAGTGTCACGCATCCCTATAAACAGGCGGCCGCACAGTATGCGGGCCAGGGCATGTCGGGTGATCTGCGCCGGTTGGGGGCCTCGAACACATTGGTGTTTGGCGCATCCGTTGCCGGGTTCAACACGGATTATTCCGGGTTTCTTGAGGCATGGAAAACCAACATGGGGGCGGTGCCGGTCGGGCGTGTCGTGCTGGCGGGGGCGGGCGGGGTTGCGCGCGCCATCGGTCCTGCGCTGGCCGCACTTGGGGCGCGGGAAATCATGGTCACCGACATTTCGCTGCTTCGGGCCGGGGAACTGGCCGACCTGATCGGCGATTGCGCCAGCGTTGCCCCCGCAGATCAGTGGTGCGACCTGGTCCGGGGCGCGAACGGGTTGGTCAATGCAACGCCAATGGGCATGGCATACAGCCCCGGATCGGCCTTTTCGGCGGACCTTGTCGGGGCGCAGTCATGGGCGTTTGATGCGGTCTATACGCCCACCGACACCGACTTTTTGCTTGCCTGCAAGGCAGGCGGGGTGGGCACCCTGACCGGGTTTGAATTGTTTCGCCACATGGCGCTGCACAGTTTTCGGGCCTACACAGGGATCAGCCCAGACCCGGCAGAGACCCTGCCACTGCTTGGCCAGTTGCGCCCCGGTTAAGCGGGCCAAAACGGGGCAGATGATCCGTGCATTACACCTGAATACATGAACACCTGACCAAGGAGAGTGACCAATGACAAAACCAAATATCGGATTTATCGGGCTTGGGCTGATGGGGGCCGCAATGGTTGGCCGCCTTCAGTCGCTTGGCTATTCCCTGAGCGTTCTGGGCAACGTGACACGTCCGCGGGTCGATGCGGCGGTGGCTGGCGGTGCAACCGAGGCACCACATGCGCGCGCGGTGGCCGGGGCCGCGGATATCGTGATGCTGTGCATGGACACGT
>DAOUPC010000151.1 GCA_030626365.1 Paracoccaceae bacterium | reverse complement strand
GCGCCAAACCGACGAGGAGCGCCTTTGATGGCTCAAATCTCTCTTACCTTTCCCGATGGCAATGCACGTGACTATGACGCCGGCGTAACCCCTGCGCAGGTGGCCGCCGACATATCCAATTCGCTGGCCAAAAAGGCCATCAGCGCCACGGTCAACGGCGCGCATTGGGATCTGCAATGGCCGATTGATGCAGATGCCAGCATCGCCCTGCACACCATGAAGGACGAGGCACAGGCAAACGAACTGGTGCGCCACGACCTGGCCCATATCATGGCCCGCGCGGTGCAGGAAATCTGGCCCGACACCAAAGTGACCATCGGTCCGGTCATTGAACACGGCTGGTATTACGACTTTGACCGGGCGGAACCGTTCACCCCCGAAGACCTTGGCCGTATCGAAAAAAAGATGAAGGAAATCATCAACAAACGCGAACCCGTGACCACCGAGGTCTGGGATCGTGACCGGGCCATTGCGTTTTATACCGCCAATAACGAACCCTATAAGGTCGAACTGATTGACGGCATTCCCGGTGACGAACCGCTGCGCATGTACTGGCACGGGCATTGGCAGGACCTGTGCCGTGGCCCGCATTTGCAGCATACCGGGCAGGTGCCGGGCGATGGTTTCAAACTGATGTCAATCGCCGGTGCCTATTGGCGCGGCGACAGTGATCGCGCCATGTTGCAGCGCATCTATGGTGTGGCGTTCACCAACAAGGAAAAGCTGAAAAAGCACCTGTTCATGCTGGAAGAGGCCGCCAAGCGCGACCACCGGAAACTGGGCCGCGAGATGAACCTGTTTCACATGCAGGAAGAGGCCCCCGGCCAGATTTTCTGGCATCCGAACGGCTGGTCCATCTATACCGAGTTGCAGGATTACATGCGTCGCAAACAGCGCGCCGATGGTTATCAAGAGGTGAACACACCCCAGGTGGTTGATCGCAAACTGTGGGTCGCCTCGGGGCATTGGGATAAATATCAGGAACATATGTTCATCGTCGAAGTGGACGAAGAACATGCGCGCGAAAAATCGATCAATGCGCTGAAACCGATGAACTGCCCCTGCCATGTGCAGATCTATAACCAGGGTCTGAAATCGTATCGTGACCTGCCCCTGCGGTTGGCCGAATTCGGGTCGTGCAACCGGTATGAACCATCCGGCGCGCTGCATGGTATCATGCGGGTACGCGGATTTACCCAGGATGACGCGCATATTTTCTGCACCGAAGACCAGATCGAGGCCGAATGCGCCAAGTTCATTGATTTTCTGTCCGGCGTTTACAAAGACCTTGGGTTTGAACATTTCGAGATCATGTTCGCCACCCGCCCGGAAAAGCGCGTCGGCAGTGACGAAAGCTGGGATCAGGTTGAAAACGCGTTGGAAAATGCGATCAAGGCCACCGGCCACGCCTATACGCTTGATCCCGGAGAGGGCGCATTTTACGGCCCGAAACTGGACTTTAAACTGACCGATGCAATCGGGCGCATCTGGCAATGTGGCACCTTTCAGGTCGATCCCAACCTGCCCGAACGCCTTGGGGCGACCTATATTGGCGAAGATGGTGCCAAACACCGGCCCTATATGCTGCACCGTGCCTGTCTGGGTTCGTTTGAACGCTTTATCGGTATCCTGATCGAAAACTCGGCCGGGAAACTGCCGTTCTGGCTGGCCCCGCGTCAGGTGGTTGTGGCCTCGATTACCTCAGAGGCGGATGAATACGTCGCCGAAGTGGTCGCCGAGTTGCAGGCCGCCGGCGTGCGCGCCGAGGCCGATATTCGCAACGAAAAGATCAACTATAAGGTACGCGAACATTCGGTCGGCAAGGTGCCGGTCATCCTGGCCGTGGGGGGGCGCGAGGTTGAAGAGCGCACCATTTCCGTGCGCCGGTTGGGCCAGAAACAGACCATTGTTCAGCCGTTAAGTGATGTAACAAACGCGTTGAAAGCCGAAGCAACACCGCCAGATCTGTTGTAACAATCGGCAGGTTTACCTGTGCAATCCGGCCCAAAGTACCGGGCCGGGTTGCAACACAGATACTATTCTAGAATGATTTCAGGGTGTTAACACAAACCCACACGTCACAAAGGCTGACGGGGACGTGAGGCACAGGCTCGTGTATTCAAACCCCGCCGACAACGGGTTAGGCTTTGGTATCGTGAGCCGACCTTTACCCCGAAAGGAACACCAAGATGTCCAACGCTGTAAAAACCCTTGCCGTTGCAGGCGCGGTTGCCGCTGCTCTGGCGGCGCAGACCTCTGGCGCATCCGCCCAGTCGAAAGAGAAATGTTATGGCGTGTCACTGGCGGGCCAGAATGATTGTGCGGCAGGCCCCGGCACCACCTGCGCGGGAACATCCGTGGTCGATTATCAGGGCAACGCCTGGACGCTGGTGAATGCCGGTTCATGTGACGCCATGGAACTGCCCGCGACGCCAGATGGCACCGCGCGCCAGGGATCACTTGAGGCACTGACACGGGATTTGCCTGCGTAAGGCGGGCCATGCCGGGCGCCGCCCCCCCCAGTGCAAACCCTTTGCCCGCCGCCGCTGGTGTCGGGTATAAGGCGCAGCATTTTGCGGCCATTACGGACGATCCCGGCGCTGTAAGCTGGCTGGAGATCCACGCCGAGAACTATATGGGCGACGGGGGGCGGCCATTGGCGCAACTGCGTCACTTATCCGAACGCTTTCCCATATCCGTGCATGGTGTTGGCCTGTCAATTGGCGGGGCTGGCCCGCTGGACCCTGACCATCTGGACCGCCTGAAACATCTGCTGGGCTGGCTGAAACCCGCCAGCTTTTCCGAACACCTTGCCTGGTCCACCCACGACAGTACCTTTCTGAACGACCTGTTGCCGCTGCCCCTTACCGATGCGACCCTGATGCGGGTTTGTGAGCATATCGATCAGGTGCAGGATTTTCTGGGCCGAAAAATGCTGCTGGAGAACCCGGCCAGCTATCTGACATTTGACGACAGCACATGGGCCGAACCCGAATTTCTGGGCGAAATTGCCCGCAGGACGGGCTGTGGTATGCTGCTGGATGTGAATAATGTCTTTGTCTCGGCCACCAATCTGGGGTTCTCGGCGCGGGGGTATATTGATGCCTATCCTGTGGAAAAGGTGGGGGAAATCCATCTGGGCGGGCATGGTGTGGACATGGATGATCTGGGCGCGCGCGTGCTGATCGACAATCACGGACATGCGGTTGGCGACCCGGTCTGGTCCCTTCTGGATTACACGCTGGGCGCAACCGGCCCACAGCCAGTGCTGATTGAATGGGACAATGACGTGCCCGACTGGGCCACCTTGCAGGGCGAAGCCGCGCGCGCCAGCGCCGCACTGGCACGGGTTCGCAGATGAACAAATTGCAGGATATTTTCACCGCCGCCCTTCTGAATCCGGACCTGCCCGCGCCCGGCGGGTTGCGTGATGGGGGCGCACAACCCGCGGGACGGCGGTTTGATATCTATCGCAACAATGTCGCCGTTTCCCTGACCGAGGCCCTGCGCATTGGGTTTCCGGTAATCACCAAACTGATTGGTCAGCAAAACATGGATGGGCTGGCCGGGATTTTCCTGCGTGCGCACCCGCCATCCAGCCCCATACTGATGCAATATGGCGCGCGTTTCCCGGATTTCCTGGCCCAAACCCCGCAACTGGCGCATCTTGGCTATTTGCCGGACATCGCCCGGCTGGACCTGGCCATTCGCCGGTCTTACCATGCGGGCGACGCCCCCCCCATTGTGCCGGATATTCTGGCCGAAACCCCGCCCGAGGTTTTGATGGCGGCCACGATCACCTTGGCACCGGCGGTTCAACTGGTCCGGTCGGATTGGCCGATCCATGATATCTGGCGGTTCAATACCGACGACACGGCCGCCAAACCCCGCCCCGGTGGGCAGGACATTCTGATAACCCGGCCCGATTTCGACCCGCTGCCACAGTTGTTGCCGCCCGGCGGGGCCATATGGATCGGCGGGCTGATCGATGGGCTGACAATTGGGGCCGCACATGACGCGGCCCTTGCCAAGGCACCAGATTATGATCTGGGGACCACCCTGGCGCTGTTGCTGGCGGGCGGCGCACTGACATCACTGAACCGTCAAAGGATAGGGCCATGACCATTCTTGCCTCGCTTTACACCGCCGTTTTTGGCCGGATTGAACGGATTGGCGACTGGCTGTTGCCGCTGGGCGCGCGGTTTGTCATTGGCGCGACCCTGCTGGTTTATTACTGGCATTCCGGGCTGACCAAAGTGGGCGACGGAATGTTCAGCCCCTCGGTCGGGGCCTATGCCCAGATTTTCCCAAAACAGCTTGAGGCGGTGGGCTATGACGCCGCGCAATTGTCGGTATTTCACTGGCTGGTGGTAGTTGGTGGGACATGGGCCGAATTCATCCTGCCAGCGATGATTATCCTGGGGCTGGCCACGCGGTTGGCGTCGCTTGGCATGATCGGCTTTGTTGTCATGCAATCGCTGACCGACGTTTACGGCCATGCCATGACCGACACCAAAACGCTGGGCGCGTGGTTTGACCGGTTTCCTGACAGCATTATCATGGATCAGCGCCTGTTCTGGGTCTTTACCCTGTCCTATCTGGTGATCCGGGGCGGGGGGGCGTTGTCGTTTGACACATTGCTGCGGCGCCGGTTTGGTGCCGCGTCAAGCTAGGGTCAAGACCCATCTGGTTTGAAAGAATGTCAGCCCCCGCCCGGGTGGGGGCAAGCGTTCTGATGGCCAAGTTCGCGACGCTGCGAAAACATATTACGTAGCCAACCAGATGCACCGTCGCAAAGCCCCCGCCGTGGGGCGGGCGGGGGCTGGCATTTTTTCAAAATGCCCGGACGTTTGGTTGTTCAGGGTTTCCCTAAGGCTGGCCTAAAAATGCGCCTTTGGTTCGTCCGGTTTTCCGGCCGCCAGCGCCAGCAGCGCGCCCAACCCGGCAAAGGTGATCGGAAACATGGTGAACACGTTGAACCCAAAGGCGTAATACATCCCGCCCGCTGACAGCAGCAACAATATCCCACCCCAAAGCGCGCGGGCCTTGGCCATCGCACCACCGGCCACCGCCAGCATCGGGGCAATGACGGACATGGCCCGGATCAGGTTAACGTCTGCCACCTGCTCGGCCAGCCCGTCAATCTCTCCGAATTGTTCAACCGCCACGACATAGCCATAGCTGAAAAACCCGACAACCATACCGCCGATACCGGCAATCAGACCCAAGACAAGGGCAGCATTACGCATTGTTTTTTCTCCTGCTCGTTAGAATACAGATAGGCACCCATTCAGCCAACGCCAAGGGCCGCGCGGGTTTCAGGTGTCCAGCCCAGCCACATCTGATCACCCCGCACGATCAGCGGGCGTTTCATCAGCGTGGGGTGCTGTTTTAACAGCGCAAGCGGGTCGCCCGCCTGTCCCTCCGGCCCCAATTCACGCCATGTAGTCGAGCGCCGGTTGACAAATTTCGCCCCAAACACGCCCAGCGCGCTGACCAGAACATCAACCGGGACACCCGGTTTGCGGATATCAACAAATTCCACATCTGGAAGGCTTTTCAATGCCATACGACAGCTATCACAATTTTTCAGGCCATAAATGATCATTTGTCGTTCTCCTGACCGGCCTGCCATAATCCATCTTGTGGTCAGAGTGCAGCCCCTTTTTCTTGATTTTTTGTCAGACCGTGCAATCTTATTACCCGATACGGTTGCCCGTCAGGGGGATCGGTCGTGCCGGAAATAGCCCGGAAATGGCCCTGTGAAACATGGGTAAAGTACAAGATAGAAGGAGACACAGAACATGCCTACAGGCACAGTGAAGTGGTTCAACACGACCAAGGGTTTCGGGTTCATCGCACCCGATGATGGCGGCACGGATGTGTTTGTTCATATCTCGGCTGTCGAAGGGTCCGGGCTAACCGGGCTGACCGACAATCAGAAAGTATCGTTTGAGCTTCAGGATGGGCGGGACGGCCGGCAAATGGCCGGGGATTTGAAACCGCTTTGATCTGAATGACCGGACGCCAACAGCGCCGGTCGGGTTGCACAGATTTGACAAGGCCACAGGGTGCGCAGGTTCACGCACCCCCGTCAGATTTTGTGCAAAGACGCTTTTCGTTTCAGGTGTTTTCGCCCGCAATAACCTCTTGAAACTCGCGCCATTCGCGGACTGACATGCCTGATGTCTCTTGTGTCACGGCCTCGCCCTTTAGCATCCGGCGCATGCAATCGACCATCTGCGTTGACATGCTGACCGCGCCCATCCGGTAATCCGCGAACGCCTTATAGGCGAACGGCACCCAGTCGGCGACGATTTCACAAATTGCTTCGGCGTAAACCCGGATTTCATATTGGGCATGGGCATCTGCGCGCAGGCGCAGGAAATGGAACAGGTTGTGCAGATCCACCTTCCAGTACCATTGCGTATAGATGTTTGCCGGCAGGTTCATGCGCGCCAGTTCGCGGGCCAGTCCGGCCTGACCATCCTGGGAAATCATCGCTTCGTAATTGTCGTAACACCGCCCCGCATCGGTCTTTAGGATATCCAGAACGCGCGCGGCCTCTTCCCCTTGCAGGGCCTCGCCGCGACCCTGATTGTTGATTTCGGATTGTGCGGCCACATGTTCGGGGGCCGGAATGTAAAATTCGCGGTCCATGATCGAATAGCGGGCCGAATATTCGTTCACATTGGCGGTCCGGTGACGAATCCACTGGCGCGCCACGAACACCGGCAATTTCACGTGCAGTTTCAGTTCGCACATCTCGAACGGAGTCGAATGCCAGTGCCGCATCAGATAGCGGATCAGCCCTTCGTCGTTCTGCACCGATTTGGTGCCCTTGCCATAGCTAACCCTGGCCGCCTGACAAATCGCCGCATCATCGCCCATATAGTCGATGACCCGCACAAACCCGTGGTCCAGCACGGGGCGGGCCGAATACAGATGCTTTTCCATCCCCGGCGCAACCGCCCGCAGCGTGGCCTGCGGCGTACTGCGCTGGGTATC
>DAOUPC010000286.1 GCA_030626365.1 Paracoccaceae bacterium | reverse complement strand
GTGTGTCCTTCGGTGCCGTGCATCAGCACCTTATGGCCCGCACTGACCAGCGCCAGAACGCTAAGGGTGTACCAGGGCAGTTGGATGCGCTTTCCGGCATAGGTGGACCAGTCGATATCGACCTGCGGAATGTCGTCGGGCATCTGCATGGTATCGCGCGCGCCAAGGGTGAAACCGGCGATTTCGCCGGGTGATTCCTCTTTCAGGCGCAGCAACATCAAAAAGGCACCGATCTGTTCGGGCAATGCCTGATCGCGCAGGATCATCTGCATCGCCTCGCGCGATTCCTCTGGTGTCAGGTGGCGTTGCTTGGTCTTTCCACGGCCAAGGATAGCCACGAATTTGGCAAAGGGGTGGGGTGCGTCGCTCATGGTATGTTCCGGTTAGGTTATGGTCCGGTTAAGGTTTCTGGCCCACATTGGCATCCGAAAGGCTGGTTGGCAAAATCCGCAGTATCTTGGCACCCAGACCGGTTGCAAACAATGCGATTGCCACGCCGCCCAGTCCCAGAAACACCTCTGGCAGGCTGGGTCGATAGTTGGCGATCTGACCGTCGCCAAAGCTGCTGGAAACCTCGTATCCGGGGAACAGCTCCATTGGATAGGCCTGACCGCCGATCACGATCACATAGACATGGGCAAGCCCGCCCAGCACTACCAGCGCCGATGCCACAACCGGCGCGGCGGGTGTCTTGCCAAAGCTGGGGTGAAAGATCACCAGAATCGGAATGATCCCGCCGATCACAACCTGCCCCAGCCAAAACAGCGTGGTTATGATACCGCCATCGATCAGCATGAACCGTTCAAACCCGGCGTGTTCAGCCGTATAAAGGTTGGTCAGGTGGCGTATGGCCGAAAAATAAAGCACCGCGGCGGCGAACACCGCCAAAAGTTGCCCCAGACGCCGGATCAGTTTTCCACCGAACACCCGGCCTGACAGACGGCAAAGCGTGGCGGTCACCAGAATGAATGTGGCCAGCCCAAAGGCGAACGACATGGCAATGAACAGCGGTGCCATGATGGCCGCGTCATAACCGGGCCGCGCCACCAGCCAGCCAAAGATCGACCCGGTACCGGTGGTCAGGGCAAGACGCCAGATAAAGGCCACAAACCCCACCTTGCGCACCACGGAATAGGGTATGCCGATGGACATCTGCACAAACAGATAGGCCCCGACAATGGCCAGAAACCCGGTATAAAGGATCAGGTTCCAGGCAAAGATCGAGTTGAAGTTATAGGTGGTCGCGGCAACGATGATCCGGTCGGGACGCCCCAGATCAAGCACCAGAATCGCCAGCCCGCCAATCAGCAGCGCCATCGCCAGCAATGCCGACAACCGGGCCATTGGTTTATAGATCTTTTGGTCAAACACCGACGCAACCGAGGCCACGTTCAGCGCGCCGGATGCGGCAACAATCAGGAAAATGGCAAACACATGCGGCAAACCCCAGACGATCTGGTTGGTCATGCCGGTCACTATGTGGCCGTGGTGTTCCACATAAAAGAACGCGCCCAATGCGGCGGCGATGAACCCCAGCAAAATAACCGCCAGTTCCCAGACGGCCTTGGTTGCCTTGATTTCCCTGTAGATAGTCCGTTCCATATTGCGGATGACCCTTTTAGAGATTTGTGTACCGGACGCCCGGATTAAGATCGAGATCGGGGCGCAATGCCGTCGATGAATACCCGGCCAGCTGTTTGGATATGTCGCTGTCGGGGTCTTTCAGATTGCCAAAGATGATCGCGCCGTGACCCGTGGCGGCGCAGGCCTCGACGCAGGCGGGGGTGCCGCCCTGATCAACGCGATGCACGCAAAGGGTGCAGCTTTCGACGGTGCCCTGCCCGCGTGGGGCGTGGCTTTTCTGGTTGGTGGTCGGTTCATGCACAAAGGAGCGCGCCTTGAACGGGCAGGCCATCATGCAATAGCGACAGCCGATGCAGGTGTGTTTGTCGACCAGAACGATGCCATCCTCGCGTTTGAACGAGGCCCCGGTGGGGCACACGTCAACGCAGGGTGGTTCTTCGCAGTGCTGGCACATCACCGGCAGCGACGTTTCCCGCCCTGTCGTGGTATTTTTAAGGGTCACCTTGCGAATCCACTGGGCATCCGTTTCCGGGTTTCCCGTGCCCTTCCAGCCGTTTTCGTCTGAACAGGCGGTCACGCAGGCCGAACAATCGGCGTCGCATTTGTTGGCATCAATCAGCAGACCCCAGCGTTTGCCCGCATCTGTGCCCGCTTCGGCCGCAGAGCCGCCAAACGCAATCAGCGTCACACCGGGGGCAAGGGTTGTGGTGGCCACCGCCGCGCCACTGCGCAGGAAATCCCGCCGGCTCAACTCGGCCCCTTTTGCGCGTGGGATGTTCATTGCTTTGCCTCCGCCGTTTTGGATGCGCCTTGCTGCAAATAGGCGACAACGCTTTGGATGTCGGTTTCTTTCAGCGGTATTTGTGGCACCAGTGCCGCGTGGGGTGCGCCTTCGTCCACCCCATCTGGGGTCGAGCGGTGGCACATGAAGCAGTCCACCTTGACGGCAACATAATCGTGGCAGGCGCGGCAAAAGTGCTGCTCGCTTTGGTAGGTCACGATGGTGCCTTCGCCATCCTTTGCCGCGTGGCAGTCAAAACAACCCTTCAGGCTTGCGTCAATCTTGCGGTTGCCCTCGCGCATGGTCAGGTCGCGGTCATGGCGCATCAGGTCCATATGGTTGCGCCGCCAGTATTCGTTGCCCTCAGCGTGCGGTTCGCCGGTTGCCGCCGGAATGTCCGGCAACAGCGCAGAGCGGTCCTGCGCCATCGCAGCAGGGACCGCGCCAATCAGCAGCACACAAAGCAGGGTAAAGCGAAGAAACAGTATCACTCACCCAGCCCCATCTTGATGTAGCCGCTTGGGCAGACATCGGCGCAGATATGGCACCCGATACATGCGCTGTAATCGGTAAAGACATAGCGCCCCACGGTACGGTC
>DAOUPC010000084.1 GCA_030626365.1 Paracoccaceae bacterium | reverse complement strand
TAGCGACAACCCCGACAGCCCGCAACTGCGCTTTGTCGAGGATGCCTGCCTGCAATGCGGCCTGTGTACCCGCGTCTGCCCCGAAAGCGCACTGGGCCTTGTGCCGCAACTGGACCTGTCGGATGGCGCGCTGAACCCGGTTGTGCTGCACGAGGAAGAACCGTTTGCCTGCATATCCTGCGGCGCGCTGTTCGGGGTTAAATCGACGGTTGAAAAGATCACCGGGCTGCTGGCCGGAAAACACGCGATGTTTGCCAGCTCAGAGGCGGGCAAGCTGATCCAGATGTGCGACAATTGCCGCGTAAAGGCGCAGTTTCACAGTGAAAATCAGCCGTTTCAGGGGGCCGACCGCCCCCGTGTCGTCACCACAGAAGACTATTTCAGCAAACGCAAGGATCATTGATGGGCCAAAGGCGCGCCCAGATCAGCCGGTTCAATCGTGCCGGTAAAGGCAATGATGTCATCCAATTCACCCAAGGTCAGGATCAGGGGCGAAATGGGCGGCGGCAGGGATTCGGAAAACGGCGCGGTGACGCCGATAACCTGCGAAAACGACGGGTGCGGGTTCAGTGCGTAAAAGGTCTGAAACCGACCCAGCCAGTCGTCGAAACTGCGCAGCAGGGCGAACGACGGCGTCGATCCGATCCCTTTCATGCGGTTACGCGCGCCGATCACATGACAGCGACCGCAATTGGCATAGGCCAGGCCCTGGCCCCGCATGGCATCCCCCGAAAGAACCACCGCCTGACGGACCGGACCGGCGACGGCGGCACCGGTGAACACCTGAACACCCCCCGGCGCGAACTGGGCAATGGTGCGCTGGCCGATCTCGGACAACAGCCAGTCGGTGAACCGGCTGGCCGCCAGATTATCGGGGTCGGTCTGGATGATCGCAAAATCCTGCCCCAGCCCACGCAGCGCCAGACGCCCCGCGCCAGTTGCCTTTTGCACGACAATATCGGCCCCCGCCGGGATTGCGCCAGACCCACCAGACAGCGGCATGAAATGCACCCCTACACCTGTTTTCAGCGCAAACCGGGGCAGCAAAAAGGCCAGCAACCCCGATCCGGCCAACGCAGGGCTGGCAAACAGCGCCAGATCCCGGTGATCGGCCCGCGCCACGCCACCGGAACCGGGAAAAATCAGCAAAATCAGGCATATCACGGCAGGGATCAGTCGTTTCACGATGTCAGGCCTCCTGCCCGGCTGGGGTGCGCCCCTAAAGGTGTGGTTGAATTTTCCAGCCGTCAATCCCCGATAATGCCCCCCGTTCAACCATTGCAAAACAGACGCACACCGTATCAGGATGCGCCAAGCGCAATCACAAACCTGCCTGAACCACAAAACCTACAGAACCGACGGAAAACATCCCAATGACCGACAACCCATTCGAATCCCCCCGCGACCCCGACTTTCCCCCGCTGTTTCAGCCACAGGCGGTCAGCGGCTCTGTGGACCCGTTTGACAAGGCCCGCGCGCTGGCCTCGCTTGGCTGTGATTCCGGGACGCTGGTACATGCGCTGACCCCTGACCGGCTGCGGGCGGCCATCGTGTTTGCCCCCGAGGTGGCGCTGGGACAGGCGTTACAGGCATTCTGCGCCTGTGCCACCGGGTTCCAGAACGCCTTTGGCGCGCTGGCCCCCCCCGAGGTGGCGCTGCACCTGACCTGGGATGGAAGCATTCTGGTCAACGGGGCCAAGGCGGGGCAATTGCGGGTGGCAGCATCAGATGCGACCCCCGATGCCACGCCCGACTGGCTGGTGGTCGGGCTTGAGGTGTGGCTGATCCCGCAGGCCGAAGGCGAACCGGGCAATGCCCCCGACCAGACCAGCCTGTACATGGAAGGCTGCGCCGAGATTTCCCCGATTGAACTGCTTGAGGGCTGGGCACGCCATACGCTGGTCTGGGTGAATGCCCTGATCGAAGGCGAGGTGGCACCGCTGCACAGCGAGTGGCGCGAATTACTGTATGGGGTGGGGTCCGAAACCACCCAGAACCTTGACGGCACACCAATGACCGGCACATTTCTGGGCACGGACGCCAATTTCTCCATGTTGCTGCGCTCTGGGGACGACACCACCCTGATCCCGCTTAGCGCCCTGCTGAACCAAAAGGAAACCCCATGAACCTTGCCCGCGCCATCCACCTGGACGAAAGCGACACACAGGTCTTTCACCGCCACGCCCGTACCGGCGAATGGGTCATTTCAGGTGGTTTCGAATTTTCCAACTGGGATCAAAGTGATCTGAACGGCAAGGCGCGCCAGGCATTTTCCAACGGCTGGCTGGGGCTTGAAACCTTTGGCCGGGTCACATTTGCCGCCGTCACGCAGATAGAAGAGGGCGAATTCGCAGCCCTGACCGATAGTCTGGCCCAGCATTTTGTCACCATCTATGGCGCACCCGACCTGGACACGGCGCGCGGTGTGGCGCGGGATGAATTACAGCACATGGTCGACATGTGCGACGGGCAGGACGCCAATACCATCCTGACCGTGGCACGTGAATTGTCAGACGCCGGCGTAAACGAGGCGTATCGCATCATCGAAAGCCAAGAGGCCGACCTGATCCAGATCACCGGCGACGGCTGTAACAGCTAGGGTCATCCCTTGGGGTCTGTGGCCCTCTAACAGGCCAGCGGCACCGACAGCTTGTTCAGATGACCCGGCTTGAACTGCAACAAAGGCGGCCCGTTCAACCGGCACCCTGTGCGCCGCTCGACCTGGGTCGCCAATGAACGACCCATTACATCGTCAGTCATTGCCGAACCGCGAATGGGGTCGCGCAACCCGTCCACCACGCCAAACACATGCCGGTCGTAACGCACGATCCGCAGGCGGGCCATGATATCGCCCACATAGATCGGCACGCCACTCATCGCCATTCCGCTTGTCGCATCAAGCGTGATGGCAACCGAACTGGCATCCTTTTGGGTTAGCCGCCTAATCCTGATTCCGCGCCGTTTGGCCGAATAGACAGGCACATCCGACGACCCGGTTTTACCGTTCCCGGCCCGTTTCGAGGACGCATTGCGTACCGGTCCAAAGTCCAGCAACCGATAATTCCCGTAATCGGCAAACCCGATGCCGGTTTTGTTTTTGCTGACTTGTGCAGTGGCAAAACCGGGCGCGCCGGCAATGGCCAGAACCAGTGGCAGAACGGTAAGGTATTTTTTCATGGTACTTTCCCCAGGCAGTTGACGCGCGATATTGTCGCCAGCCGGCAAGGCAGGAATATGGCACCATTTCGGCAATTTGCGGCGCAAATACCCAGAATACCCGTCCAAGGCGGGTTGCAACGCGGGGTTGGCGCATTTTCTCTGGTAACTGGTGGCGCGGCACGTTATGCGCGCACAACTCCCGTACAAAGGCTATTTTTATGGAACTGCGCAACATTGCGATCATTGCTCACGTTGACCACGGCAAAACCACGCTGGTTGACGAACTGCTGAAACAATCAGGGGCGTTCCGCGCCAACCAGGCGGTTGCCGAACGGGCGCTGGACTCGGGTGATCTGGAGCGTGAGCGCGGCATTACCATCCTGGCCAAAGCCACATCCGTGGAATGGAAAGGCACGCGCATCAACATCGTCGACACCCCCGGCCACGCCGATTTCGGTGGCGAAGTGGAACGCATCCTGTCGATGGTTGACGGGGTTGTCCTGTTGGTTGACGCCGCCGAAGGGCCGATGCCGCAAACCAAATTCGTCACCTCCAAGGCGCTGGCACTGGGCCTGCGCCCGATTGTCGTACTGAACAAGGTCGATAAACCCGATGCAGAACCCGACCGGGCCCTTGACGAATGTTTCGATCTGTTTGCCAACCTTGGCGCGACGGACGAACAGCTTGATTTCCCGTCGATGTATGCCTCGGGGCGCTCTGGCTGGGCCGATATGGAACTGGACGGTCCGCGCAAGGACCTGACCGCCATGTTCGACATGATCGTCGAACACGTGCCCGCACCGGCCCAACAGGCACATGCCAACGAACCGTTTCGTATGCTGGCCACCACGCTGGGCCATGACCCGTTCATTGGCCGTCTGCTGACGGGCCGGGTGGAAAGCGGGACGCTGAAGGCCGGTGAAACCCTTAAGGGCCTGTCGGTTGACGGCGAGCAGATCGAAAGTTTCCGGGTCACCAAGGTTCTGGCCTTTCGCGGCCTGACCCAACAGCCCATCGATCAGGCCGAAGCCGGCGACATCGTGTCGATTGCCGGCATGGCCAAGACAACAGTGGCCGACAGCATCGTCGCCCCCGAGGTCACCCAGGCGCTTAAGGCGCAGCCAATCGATCCGCCCACCATTACCGTTACATTTGGCATCAACGATTCACCCCTTGCGGGCCGGGATGGCAAAAAGGTCCAGTCCCGCGTGATCCGTAACCGGCTGATGAAAGAGGCAGAAACCAACGTTGCCATCCGTGTCAGCGACACCCCCAGTGGAGATGCGTTCGAGGTCGCCGGTCGGGGCGAACTGCAAATGGGCGTATTGATCGAAAACATGCGCCGCGAAGGGTTCGAATTGTCGATCTCGCGCCCTCAGGTGCTGTTTCGTGACATCGACGGCCAAAAGAACGAACCAATCGAAGAAGTCACCATTGACGTTGACGACGAATATTCCGGTTCCGTGATCGAAAAACTGACCGGTGTGCGCAAGGGTGAACTGACCGAGATGAAGCCATCCGGCGCGGGAAAAACCCGGATCGTCGCGCATGTGCCATCACGTGGCCTGATCGGCTATCAGGGCGAATTCATGACCGATACGCGCGGCACCGGCGTTCTGAACCGGGTGTTTCACACATGGGCCCCCTACAAGGGCAAAATTCCGGGGCGTCGCGCCGGGGTTCTGATCTCGATGGAAAGCGGCCAGTCGGTGGCCTTTGCCCTGTGGAACCTTGAGGAACGCGGGCGCATGTTCATTGGTGCGCAGGCGGATATCTATCAGGGCATGATCATCGGCCAGCACAGCCGCGAAAATGACCTTGAGGTGAACCCGCTGAAGGGCAAGAAACTGACCAACGTGCGCGCCAGCGGCACCGACGAAGCGGTGCGCCTGACCACCCCGATCACCATGTCCCTGGAAGAGGCGATCGCCTATATCGATAACGATGAACTGGTCGAGGTAACACCAGCCGCGATCCGCCTGCGCAAACGCCATCTTGATCCGCATGTGCGCAAGCGCGCCGCCAAGGTCGCATCATAAGAACGCCCCACGTTCTCGGGAGTTTTGAAAATGCCAGCCCTCGCCCCACGGCGGGGGCTGGCGTTTTTTCACCCCACGCCGGATATTCAAAGCGTCGGCAATAACGGCGCGTGACCCGGTCTATTCGGTTCTATTCGGTGATTTCGATAATCATCAATTCGCGTTCCGACGCGCCGCGGGCATGGTTTAATGCCTCTTGGTAAGCATCTGAATTATAACACGTCTCGGCCGCCTCAACCGATGGGAACCGGGCCACCACATTGCGCGGCCTTTCCTTGCCTTCCAGCTGAACAAACCGCCCGCCACGGGCAATGAACTTGCCCCCGTGCGCGCCAATCGCCCCGGTCGCAAGGGCGGCGTATTTGGCGTAAGCCTCGTCATCTGTCACGGTCACATGGGCAATCCAAAGTGCGCTCATCTGCTTTATGTCTCCAATAGGGTTTCTGCGGCCGCAATCGCCGCCTCTGCATTTTCCACGCCCCGGGCACCGCCCTGCGCCATATCCGGGCGACCACCGCCGCCCTTACCGCCCAGTTCAGCCACCGCCGCACGCACCAGATCAACCGCCGAAACCTTGTCGGTCAGATCCGCCGTCACACCTGCGGCCACGGCCGCCTTACCGCCCGCATCGGCGATCAACAGCACAACGCCACTTTCCAGGCGCGTTTTATGTTCATCGATCAGGGCTGGCAAATCCTTGCCCGTCACCCCGGAAATCACCTGAGCAACCATTCTTATCCCGTTGATTTCCTTGGCTTCCGGCGCATCGCCCCCACCCCCGGCCATGGCCAGTTCGCGGCGCAGTTGCGCCACCTCGTTGCCAAGCACGCGGCGTTCATCCAACAGCGCCTGCACCCGTGCGGGCACGTCCGGGCCTTGCGCCTTAAGCGTCGCGGCAACCTCGCCCAGCGTGCGGTTCTGCGTGTTGAGCCAGGCAAACGCATCCGCCCCGGTCAACGCCTCGATCCGGCGCACCCCGGCGCTGGACGCGCTTTCGCCCACCGTCACGAACACGCCGATATCGCCGGTCTGGCGCACATGGGTGCCACCGCACAATTCCAGCGAATAGGTCTGCCCATCGCCGCCCTTGCCAGAACCTTCCTGCGTCCCCATCGACACCACCCGGACCTCGTCGCCGTATTTTTCACCAAACAGCGCCTGCGCACCCAGACCACGGGCATCATCCGGCGTCATGATCCGGGTTTCAACCGCGCCGTTCTGGCGGATGAAATCGTTCACCTCGGCCTCGACCGTGGCCAGTTCGTCTGGTGTCAGCGGCTTTGAATGGCTGAAATCAAACCGCAACCGGTCCGCAGCATTCAACGACCCGCGCTGCGCCACATGGTTGCCCAACGCCCGGCGCAATGCCTCGTGCAGCAGGTGCGTCGCGGAATGATTGGCCCGGATTGACGTGCGGCGCGCATGATCCACCGTCAGTGATGCGGCCTCATTCTTGCTGATCGTGCCTTCAACCACCTGTGCCATATGCACAAAAACCCCGGCGGTCTTACGGGTATCGGTCACCTTTGCCGTGCCATTTTCTGTGCGGATCAGGCCGGTATCACCCACCTGCCCGCCAGATTCGGCGTAAAAGGGCGACTGGTTCAGGGCAATCTGAACCTTTTCGCCCTTACCAGCCCCGGACACCCCGGCCCCATCCTGCACCAGCGCGACGATCTGCCCTTCGGCAATTTCCGTGTCATAGCCCAGGAAATCCGTAGTCCCGTGCGTGTCGGCCACATCAAACCAGATGGTTGCATCCGCCGCCTCTCCGCTGCCGGCCCAGGCCGCGCGGGCCTTGGCCTTTTGCTCGGCCATGGCCGTATCAAACCCGCCCGTATCAACCGTGCGGCCCTTTTCGCGCAGGGCATCCTGCGTCAGATCCAGCGGAAATCCGAACGTATCATACAGCTTGAACGCCGCCCGCCCGGGCAATTCCGCGCCCTCGGGCAACCCGGAAAGTTCGTCATCCAACAGCTTTAGCCCCCGGTCAAGCGTCTCTTTGAACCGGGTTTCTTCCTGTTTCAACGTCTCTTCGATCAGCGATTGCGCGCGCCCCAGTTCAGGGTATGCCGCACCCATTTGCTGAATCAGCGCCGGCACCAGACGGTGCATGACCGGGTCCTGCGCGCCCAGAAGATGCGCGTGCCGCATGGCCCGCCGCATGATCCGGCGCAGCACATAACCGCGCCCGTCATTGGACGGCATCACCCCATCGGCCATCAAAAACGAGGTCGAGCGCAGATGGTCGGCAATCACCCGGTGATGCGTGCGCCCCGGCCCATCCGGATCGGTGCTTGTGACATCGGCGCTGGCCTCGATCAGGGCGCGCATCAGATCGGTGGCGTAATTGTCATTGCTGCCCTGCAACAGCGCCGCAACCCGTTCGATTCCCATGCCGGTATCGATGGATTGCGAGGCCAGTTCCGTCAGGCTGCCATCCTCGAACCGTTCGTTCTGCATGAACACCAGATTCCAGATTTCCACGAACCGGTCACCATCTTCATCGGGACTGCCCGGCGGGCCGCCCCAGATATGGTCGCCGTGATCAAAGAAAATTTCAGTGCAGGGACCGCAGGGGCCGGTGGCCCCCATGCTCCAGAAATTGTCGTCGGTCGGAATGCGGATGATCCGGTCATCGCTTAACCCCGCCACCTTTTTCCAGATTTTCACCGCCTCGTCATCGGTGTGATAGACGGTGACCAGCAACCGGTCCTTTGGGATGTCCAACTCGCGGGTGATCAGTTCCCAGGCGAAATTGATCGCATCCGCCTTGAAATAATCGCCAAAGCTGAAATTTCCCAGCATTTCAAAGAACGTGTGGTGCCGGTTGGTATAACCGACATTGTCCAGATCGTTATGTTTTCCGCCCGCGCGCACACATTTCTGCGCCGTGGTGGCACGCTTGTAGTCACGGTTTTCAAGCCCGGTAAACAGGTTCTTGAACTGCACCATGCCCGAATTGACGAACATCAGCGTCGGGTCGTTGCGCGGCACCAGTGGCGAACTGTCGACCACCTCGTGGCCCTGTTTGGAAAAATAGTTAAGAAAGGTCGATCGGATATCATTGACTGTGGGCATTATGGGGCCTCTTGGCAGGCGAAATTGACGGTTGCGCGCAGGTTTATCCCCCCGCCCCCTTACTGTCCACCGCCCGCGGCCCAGCCACAAACGAAATGAGGCGCGCCCGTTGTTGGCACGCCCCACCCCAAAATGTCATCTGCCATTACCGTGCCGACAAGGGCACCAAAATATGCCCTATGCAAATCCGGGCGCATTGCCGGAATTGTTCACGCCTCAAGTATGTCATCGCTGCCTGCTCCGGCGTGGGCCGGGCGGTCAAACTCCAACCCATGTGCGGCGCGAATCTTATCCTCAAGGTCGATGGCCATCTGAACATTGTCGCGCAGGTATTGCTTGGCATTTTCACGCCCCTGCCCAATCCGTTCGTCCCCACAACTGAACCATGACCCGGATTTCGCCACCACGCCCGCGGCCACCCCCAGATCCAGAATTTCACCCATC
Source organism: Paracoccaceae bacterium (assembly GCA_030626365.1). Classification (GTDB taxonomy): domain Bacteria; phylum Pseudomonadota; class Alphaproteobacteria; order Rhodobacterales; family Rhodobacteraceae; genus NVQY01. Next base: position 1,184 of record DAOUPC010000084.1, on the reverse strand, counting down.
TTTGATATGCCTTCACCAAACATGATGTCGAATTCCACCTGCTTAAAGGGCGGAGCCACCTTGTTTTTCACGACTTTCACGCGGGTGGCGTTGCCGGTGATTTCATCCCGGTCCTTGACCGACCCGATCCGGCGAATATCAAGCCGGACAGACGAATAAAACTTTAGCGCATTACCCCCGGATGTGGTTTCAGGAGAGCCGAACATCACACCGATCTTCATACGGATCTGGTTGATGAAAATCACCATGCAGTTGGATTTGCTGATCGAACCCGTCAGCTTGCGCATTGCCTGACTCATCAGCCTGGCCTGCACGCCAACGCTGGCATCGCCCATTTCGCCCTCAAGTTCCGATTTTGGCGTCAGGGCCGCGACCGAATCGACCACGACCATATTCACCGCCCCTGACCGCACCAATGTGTCGGTAATCTCAAGCGCCTGTTCGCCGGTATCGGGCTGCGAGATCAGCAATTCATCAATGTCCACGCCCAGTTTGCTTGCATAAAGCGGGTCCAGCGCATGTTCGGCATCAACAAAGGCGCACACCCCGCCCTTTTTCTGCTGTTCGGCCACGCAATGCAGCGTCAGCGTGGTCTTGCCCGAACTTTCCGGGCCGTAAATCTCGATGATCCGGCCCATCGGCAAGCCGCCAATCCCCAGCGCGATATCCAACCCCAGCGAACCGGTTGAACTGGCCTCGATCTCCTGGACGGCCCCTTCGTCGCCCAACCGCATGATCGAACCCTTGCCGAACTGCCGCTCGATCTGGGCCAATGCGCTGTCCAGCGCCTTTTTCTTGTCTGCGCTTTTCTTGCTGGTCATCGTCAAAAGATCCGCCATTGTCCGTTCACCTTTCTTAGTGTCACACCCAACCCTGGGCGGCAATCACTGCTTTGTTCCCGTCTTGTTCCTTATGGGACCAAAAAGAGAACATTTCAATCAATTTTTATCACACCCAGTGTTTCGCAATTGAGTTAACGTAAGGTTTACGGCAGGCTTGTCTGGCGATATGGATTGGATTTATCGGCAAATGCTTGTTTTCTTTAAAGAACGTCTAGTGTTGTTGTCGGTCCCCAAGACCGGAACGACCGCGCTTCAGACCGCATTGCGGAACCGGGCCGACATTGTGGTTGCGGACCCGCCGGAACTGAAACACGCGCCGGTCTATCGCTACAACCGATTCTT
>DAOUPC010000193.1 GCA_030626365.1 Paracoccaceae bacterium | reverse complement strand
TTCTGATGGCACAGCCAGTGATCCACGCCGCTTAGGCAAACACGGGTCAGGTCGGGGGCGAAACCCTCAAGCCCTTTGGTGGACACTGGCAACAGCGCGGTATCATCCTCGCCCCAGATCAGCAGATGCGGGCAACGAACGCGCATTTTCTCTAACGGCATCGGGCGCAGGTCGGTTATTTCCTGACCGGGGTCCGCCACCCGCAGTGGTGTTGCGCGGTACCAGTTTATCATCCCCTTCAACCGGCCGGGCCGGGCCCATTCGGTTTTATAGGCGCTCAGGCGATCCCCGCTTAGCCAGTCAAGGTTCATGTGGGCCGAAAACAGCTTTAAAAGCAGGGCAAAGTCATCGGCTGCCAGCAACTCCTCGGACCCGTCCCGGCGCAGCATGTTGATGTATTGCGATGCCTTCGCCTGTGCCCCGCCTGCCGCCAATTCCCGTTGAAACGGCACCGGGTGGACGCCATTGGCAATGATCAAGCGCGAAACAAGCTCCGGGCGGAACATGGCCAGCCCATAGGCCACCGATGCCCCCCAGTCATGGCCCAGAACCGTGACCGGCCCGCCGATTTCCCCGATCAGTGCGCCCATATCCGATACCAGTTCCGACAGGACATAGTTTTGCACGCCCGCCGGTGCCCAGCTTTGGCCATAGCCCCGCTGATCGGGGGCAATACAGTGGAAATGTTGCGCCAACAGCGGGGCCAGATCGCCCCACGCCCCGCCATATTCGGGAAACCCATGCAGCATCAGCAACGGGGGCAGGTCAGGGTCGCCCCAACTGCGGACAAAAAAGTCATGGCCGTTCAGGGTATGCATTCTGGTTTGCATGGTCATCCTCTCGAAATTCTTGTCCTGAACCTCAAAGGTCCACCGCACACATAATCTGCGGGGCTTTGACCCGGATCAAGGCAATAAATGCCACGATTTGCTAGACGGGGTCAGACTCAGAACACGATCAGGAGATTACTGCATGACGGACCCGACCCCAAAGCCCACATCGACACAAAACGGCGCTGGCAACCCGGCACCGACCCGCCCAAGCCCGGAACAGGTACGGCGGGCGTTTGAAAGCGGGCGCTATCCTTATGACAAGAAACTGGCCCGGCGTGATTATGAAACGCAAAAGGCACAGCTTCAGGCCGAGTTACTGAAAGTTCAGCTATGGGCACAGGATACAGGGCAGCGGTTTGTGTTGTTGTTTGAAGGGCGCGATGCGGCGGGCAAGGGCGGGACGATCAAACGCTTTACAGAGCACCTGAACCCACGGACCGCCCGCGTTGTTGCCCTGAACAAACCCACCGACGAAGAGCGCGGACAATGGTATTTCCAGCGCTATGTCAAAGAGTTACCCACAACCGGTGAAATGGTGTTTTATGACCGGTCCTGGTACAACCGCGCCGGGGTTGAACGGGTCATGGGGTTCTGCGAGCCGAACGAATACCTGGAATTCATGCGCCAGACGCCAGAACTTGAACGGATGTTTGTCCGCACGGGTGTCCGGCTTTACAAATACTGGTTCTCGGTCACGCAGGCGGAACAAAAACGCCGCTTTGAAAGCCGCGAAACCGATCCGCTGAAATGTTGGAAGCTAAGCCCGATCGACAAGGCAAGCCTGAACAAATGGGAAGATTACACCGAAGCGAAAGAGGCGATGTTCTTTTATACCGACACCGCCGATGCGCCCTGGACGGTGATCAAATCCAACGACAAGAAACGCGCCCGGCTGAATTGTATGCGCCATTTCCTGGCTTCGCTGGATTACCCGGACAAGGATGTTGATGTGGTGGGTGAACCTGATCTGCTGATTGTCGGGCAGGCGCATCATGTCATTCACCGCTCTGCGCATATTCTGGGCACCGCCCTGCACCCCGACAGCCGCCTGAAATAAAGGATGTCCTTGCCGGGGTAAATCAATCTCCCTACTGCTGGGTATATGAGCGGATTGATGACCTATCCCGGCCACGTCAGGGCCGTCGCTGTGCTGGGGCTGCCGTTGGTCGGTGGCCATCTGGCGCAGTTTGCGATCGGGTTGACCGATACGGTGATGCTGGGCTGGTACGGGGTCGAGGCCCTGGCCGCAGTAACGCTGGCGGGCAGCTATTTCTTTTTGTTCTTCATGCTGGGGTCCGGCTTTGCCTTTGCCGTGATGCCGATGGTGGCCGCATCTGCGGCGCAGGGGGATGAAACCAGCATCCGGCGGGCGACCCGCATGGGGATATGGCTGTCGCTGGGCTATGCGTTTCTGGTGATGCCAGCCATGTTGTGGTCACAACAAATCCTGCAATCACTGGGCCAGAACCAAGAGGTGGCGACGCTGGCGGCCCAGTATTTGCGCGTTGCCGGCTGGGGCTTGATCCCGGCGTTGCTGGTGATGGTGCTGAAATCCTATCTGGCGGCGCTCGAGAGGACCCAGGTCGTGTTGTGGATCACGCTGGTTGCGGCGCTAAGCAACGGGGTGGCGAACTATGCGCTGATCTTTGGCAACTGGGGCGCGCCCGAACTGGGGATAATGGGGGCGGCCGTTGCCTCGCTGGTTTCGCACAGCATTTCGTTGCTGGCGATCATTATCTATGTGCAGCGCGCCCTGCCGGAACATCGCCTGTTTCAACGCCTCTGGCGGCCCGATTGGGAAATGTCCCGCGCGGTGTTCCGGCTGGGGCTGCCCATTGGCCTGACCACACTAAGCGAGGTCAGCCTGTTTGCTGCCTCGGCCATGATGATGGGCTGGCTGGGCACCATTCCGCTGGCCGCGCATGGCATTGCAATTGCCGTGACCAGCGGCACGTTCATGGTGCATCTGGGCCTTAGCAACGTGGCGACGATCCGGGCGGGGAATGCGTTTGGGCGTCAGGACAGGGCGCATATGGCGCGTGGGGCCATCGTGGTGATCGGGCTGTCGCTGATTGCGGCGCTGATCACGATCGTGGTGTTCCTGCTTGTCCCCGCGCCGATAATTTCACTGTTCATGGAACCCGATGACCCGGCGCGTGCCGATATTCTGGCCATTGGGATCGGTCTGTTTGCGGTGGCGGCGCTGTTCCAGCTGGTCGATAGCGCGCAGGCAATCGCGCTGGGCCTGCTGCGCGGGATGCAGGACACGGGCGTGCCAATGGTGATGGCGGCGCTGTCCTATTGGGCCATCGGCATCCCGGTATCGTATCTTTTGGGGTTCGTGCTGGGGTTGGGAGGGGTCGGTGTCTGGCTGGGGCTGGTGGTTGGCCTTGCCTGTGCCGGGGTGTTTTTGATGTACCGGTTCTGGCGGCGTGCCATCGTCAGGATCGGGTAAAGCCGGGGTGCCAGCACCATAATCCGTGCCATAATCCCCACGCCATGAAACCCGTATGGGGCTGAAAAACTGTCGGCCCCTACTTGTCGCCCTTCATCAACCGGTCGGCCTTTTTGCGCACCAGCACCGAGCGCAGGTCATGCATGGCCAGCAACAGGTCATCGGTAATCTCTTCCAGTTGTTCGCTACTGGCCTTGGACTGAACCCAGTGGGTCGTGGTGTTCAGGTAATCCACCGCCCGGTGGATATCATCCATATCCCGGCGCGCGATCAATTCGGTGCGCTCGGCCATCCATGCCCTGATCTGGCTCAGATCGTCCTCTGACAGGGTCCGGCCCCCGTGTGGCTTGATCTCTCCGTTGCGGATATTGACCACCGCGATCTGATCCATGTCGATCCGGCGCTGGCGGTTTTGTGTGTCCACGCGAAACACGAACGCCCCATTGTCACGCACGCGGAAATAATAGTCCGGCAGTTGGGCGTTCATGCCTTGATCCTTATTACTTCAGTGTTGCGCAGAACGACTGAATGCGTGTGCAGGCCTCTTTCAGGGCGTCGTCCGACGTAGCGTAGCTGATGCGGAAATTCGGCGAAAGGCCAAATGCGGCCCCAAAAACCACTGCAACATCAGCCTCTTCCAGCAGGGCGGTCGCAAAGGTTTCATCATCCGTTATTTTGGTGCCCGCCGGTGTTGTCTTGCCGATCAGCCCGGCAATCGACGGATAGACATAGAACGCGCCCTCGGGGGTTGGGCAGGTCATACCCGGTATTTGCGACAGCATCGACACCACCAGATCGCGGCGGCGTTTGAACATCTTGTTGTTGGTGGCAATGAAATCCTGCGGCCCGTTCAGTGCCTCAAGTGCCGCCCACTGGCTGATCGAACAGGGGTTCGAGGTGGATTGCGACTGGATCTTGCGCATCGCCGCGATCAACGGTTCCGGCCCCGCCGCATAGCCAATCCGCCAGCCGGTCATCGCATAGGCCTTGCTGACGCCGTTGCAGGTCAGGGTGCGTTCATACAACCCCGGCTCGATCTCGGCGGGGGTGCAGAACTGAAACCCGTCATAGGTCAGATGTTCGTACATATCGTCCGTCATTACCCAGACATGCGGGTGGCGCATCAGAACATCCGTCAGCCCCTTTAGTTCCTCGCGCGAATACCCCGCCCCGGTGGGGTTCGATGGCGAATTAAAGATGAACCACTTTGTTTTCGGGGTGATCGCCGCCTCAAGCTGCTCCGGGCTCAGCTTAAAGCCGGACCGGATTGACGCCTCGGCCACCACCGGCTCTCCGCCCGCCAGCAACACCATGTCGGGGTAGCTGACCCAATAGGGGGCGGGGATCACCACCTCGTCGCCGGGATTAAGCGTGGCCATCAGCGCGTTATACAGGATTTGTTTGCCGCCAGTGCCAACGCTGACCTGCGCCGGAATATAATCCAGCCCGTTATCGCGCCTTAGCTTGTCACAAATCGCCTGTTTCAACTCGGGGATGCCATCGGGTGCGGTATATTTTGTCTTGCCCGCGTTGATCGCGGCAATGCCCGCGTCCTTGATGTTCTGCGGCGTGTCGAAATCCGGCTCGCCCGCGCCCAGGCCGATCACGTCACGCCCGGCGGCCTTCAGTTCACGTGCCTTGGCGGTGACGGCAATGGTGGGGGACGGTTTTACGCGCGAAAGCGTCTTTGACAGAAAACTCATGGGTCAGCCTTGTTTGTATGTTGGGCGTGACTGTCATAGGGTGCGCCCGATTGCCGATCAAGCCGCAACCGTCGACCCCAGGGGAATGAAACCATGCCACAGGATGACAGCGACTGGTTTGGGCCGGAATCGGCAACATTTGGCGACCGGGTTGCCGGCGCGCGTGCTGCGGCCGCGATGACCCAGGCACAGCTTGCCCGCCGCCTTGGCGTCAAAAAGACCACGCTAAGCGCCTGGGAACAGGATATGTCCGAGCCACGCGCAAACAAGCTGTCGATGATGGCCGGGCTGCTTAACGTGTCGATCATGTGGTTGCTGACCGGCGAAGGGGACGGCATGACCGGCCCCGTTGATGACGCGCAAATCAACCCTGATTTTACCGGAATTCTGTCTGAGTTGCGCGAAATACGCGCCGATATGCGCGCCAATACGGAACGCACGGCGCGTCTGGAAAAAAAGCTGCGGCTGTTGCTGCAACAAGAAGCACTGCAACAAGAAGTACTGTGATAATGACCATGGCTGAAACTGCTGAGAACCGGATCAAGCGGCTTAAAATGCGCTCTATGCGGCGTGGGATCAAGGAAATGGACCTGATCCTGACGGCCTATGCCGATGCGCAGCTTGCCGGG
>DAOUPC010000204.1 GCA_030626365.1 Paracoccaceae bacterium | reverse complement strand
GATACCGGATTTGATCTTGTCGGTATTTTCGGTTTCCAGGTCGTCCTTAAGCGCGGCAATGGCCAGTTCGATCGCCTCGATCGTGGTCGGGTCCACCTTGTCCGCGTGCTCTTCCATCGACTTTTCGGTCGAGTGGACCAGGCTTTCGGCCTGGTTTTTCGCCTCGATCAACTCGCGGCGTTCCTTGTCCGCCTCGGCGTTCTCTTCGGCGTCCTTGACCATTTTTTCGATGTCGTCATCCGACAGACCGCCCGAGGCCTGAATGGTGATCTTTTGTTCTTTGCCGGTGCCCTTATCAAGTGCGCCAACCGCCACGATGCCGTTGGCGTCGATATCAAAGGTCACTTCGATTTGTGGCATGCCACGCGGCGCGGGCGGGATGTTTTCCAGGTTGAACTGACCAAGGATCTTGTTGTCGGCAGCCATTTCACGTTCGCCCTGGAACACCCGGATCGTCACGGCGTTCTGGTTGTCTTCGGCGGTCGAGAAAACCTGAGATTTCTTGGTCGGGATCGTGGTGTTGCGGTCGATCAGCCGGGTGAACACGCCGCCCAGGGTTTCGATACCCAAAGACAGGGGTGTCACGTCAAGCAGGACCACGTCTTTGACATCACCTTGCAGAACGCCGGCCTGAATGGCGGCACCCATGGCAACCACTTCGTCCGGGTTCACACCCTTGTGGGGCTCTTTGCCAAAGAACTTGGTCACTTCCTCGACCACTTTGGGCATGCGGGTCATGCCGCCAACCAAAACGATTTCGTCGATGTCGCCGGGCGACATGCCGGCATCTTTCAGCGCGGCCTGACAGGGTTTCAGCGAGGCCTTGATCAGGTCACCAACCAGTGATTCCAGCTTGGCACGGGTCAGTTTCATGACCATGTGCAGCGGCTGACCACCATTGGGGTCCATCGAGATGAACGGCTGGTTAATTTCGGTCTGGTTGGTCGACGACAGTTCGATCTTGGCCTTTTCGGCGGCTTCCTTAAGCCGTTGCAGGGCCATCTTGTCCTTGGTCAGGTCGACGCCGGTTTCCTTTTTGAATTCGCTTGCCAGATAGTTGACGATGCGCATGTCAAAGTCTTCGCCACCCAGGAAGGTGTCGCCGTTGGTCGATTTGACCTCGAACAGGCCGTCGTCAATTTCCAGGACAGTCACGTCAAAAGTACCGCCACCAAGGTCATAGACCGCGATGGTGTGGGTTTCTTTCTTGTCCAGACCATAGGCCAGGGCGGCCGCGGTCGGTTCGTTGATGATGCGCAGCACTTCAAGCCCGGCGATCTTGCCGGCGTCTTTGGTCGCCTGACGCTGGGCGTCGTTGAAATAGGCCGGGACGGTGATGACCGCCTGGGTCACTTCTTCGCCCAGATAGCTTTCGGCGGTTTCTTTCATCTTGCCAAGGATGAAGGCACTGATCTGTGCGGGCGAATATTTTTCGCCTCGGGCTTCGATCCAGGCGTCGCCGTTGCCGCTGTCAATCACGTTGAACGGCAGGTTCTTCTTGTCCTTGGCCAGATCCGCGTCATCGTCACGACGCCCGATCAGGCGCTTGACGCCAAAAATGGTATTGTCGGGGTTGGTCACGGCCTGGCGTTTTGCCGGCATGCCAACCAGGCGCTCGTTGTCGGTGAAGCCAACGATTGATGGGGTTGTCCGCGCGCCTTCGGCGTTTTCAATGACCCGTGGCTGCGCACCGTCCATGATGGCAACGCAAGAGTTGGTGGTTCCAAGGTCGATACCGATTACTTTGCTCATAGTATTTGATCCCTTTTGCTTCAAGGCGATGACCCGAGGTCTGAACCCATTACGGCATTCAAGCCCCGATTTCTGTGCGCAACAATATTCAGCCATTGCAACGCGTCTCGGCGTATATAGGGAGCACAAACCAAGCCTGCAACCATCGTTGCATGTACGTTTTCACGTTTTTATGGTCAATTGTGACGGGCTTTGGCAAGGAATGGGTCAGAATTGGGGAATATGCCGGAAAATCGCGATTTCAGGCCCAACTGCAATCCTGTTCGGGCCCGGCTTTATCGCCGGGCGTTCCAACTGACGGAAACGTGGCGGCGGGTATAGAATTCGCCCATCAGCCCGATCATCAGCAAAACAATGCCGACCCAAAAGGCGTATTGCCAGCTGGTATAATGCGGGTTGTAGTTGATGAACACATAACCACGGGACTGGTCAATCGCGTGAAAAAGCGGGTTCCAGTCAAACATTTTCAGCATGAAACCGGGCAGGGTATTGGCCAGAAACATTTTGCCCGAGGCAATCATGTTGGCGCGCTGGTAAATCGTGGTCATGATCATGACCACGGTGGGGTTCCATGGTTTGATCACCAGAAAGATAAGGCCGACGGCGCAACCGGTGAACCAGGCCAGCAGGATCATCATAAATGCGCCGACCGGGTCGTCGATAACCAGCGGGGTAATTGCCACGTGATACAGGAACAGGATGGCGAACATCGTCAGAACCTGAATATACAGCGACCCGACCGCCGCCGCCGAGATCGAGATGATCGTGTTCATCGGCGCATGCAGCATCATCGGGCTGCTTGCGCCTTCGGCCTTGGCCACGGACCCGACCGCCTTGGTATGACACATGAACAAAAAGACGCCCGACATCACATAAAGCAGAAAATCACCGCGCACCGTCGAGCCACGCAAGCCAAGAACCGAGAACATGACATAGAAGGCCGCCACAAACAGCACCGTCTGAAGCATGTTTATGGCAATCGCCATAAAGGCATTGTTGTGCGAGGCCCGCACATCCCGCACGACCGAGTGAAAAATCAGCTCGAATATTGTGAGGGCGCTGCCCAGTGTTGAATTGCGATTGCGTTGCTTGAACATAAACCTGTGATCCTGTGCCGCTGCCCAGTATGGCACGGAATTCTTGCCGTTCCGTTGCTGTCGCAGCATAAGAGGGTCGAACGGTTATTTCAACAAAACCCCCAGGGTGAGGTATTATTCGTGGATTATGACGCTTTTGTACCCGTGATCCGGTCGCTGGCCATCGAGGCCGGTAACAAGATCATGGAAATTTATAATGCGGACGATTTTGAGGTGAAGACAAAATCGGATGACAGTCCGGTGACAGAGGCAGACGAGGCGGCAGATGCAATCATTTCGGCGGGTTTGCGCGCGGCATTCCCCGAAATGATGCTGGTAACAGAAGAACAGTCAGAGTCGCACAAGGTCAAAGGTGACACGTTCCTGATTGTTGACCCGCTGGACGGGACCAAGGAATTCATCCACCGGCGTGGCGATTTTACGGTTAACATTGCCTTGGTCGAAAACGGTGTGCCGACACGCGGTGTGGTTTATGCGCCAGCCAAGGGGCGGATGTTCTATACTTTGGCCGACGGGCAATCGGTGGAAGAGACAGGCGATATGGCAATAGATACTGCCGGGCCGGTCAGCCCGATCCGGGTGGCGGATGCAAATAATGCTGCGCTGATGGTGGTGGCCTCAAAATCGCACCGGGATGCGGCGACGGATGCCTATATTGGCAAGTATCAGGTGAAGGACAGCAAAAGCGCGGGATCGTCGCTCAAGTTTTGTCTGGTGGCAACGGGCGAGGCGGATATCTATCCGCGTGTGGGGCGCACAATGGAATGGGACACCGCCGCCGGTCACGCGGTATTGTCTGGCGCGGGGGGGCTTGTGGTGCGGTTTGATGACCATACGCCACTGACCTATGGCAAAGAGGATTTTGCCAATCCGTTCTTTATCGCCTACGCACCGGGCGTCGAATTGAAGGAAGCCTGATGTCTGTTCTGGTGGTCATTCCCGCACGCTTTGCATCGACGCGTTATCCCGGCAAACCGCTGGTGCCGCTGAAGGGGGCCAGTGGCGTGTCCCGCACGCTGATTGAACGGTCCTGGCTGGCGGCAAAGGCCGTTACGGGTGTGGACCGGGTGGTTGTCGCCACGGATGACGACCAGATCCGCGAGGCGTGCGAAGGCTTTGGGGCCGAGGTGGTGATGACCTCGTCACGGTGTTTCAACGGCACCGAACGATGTGCCGAGGCACATGGCGAACTGGGCGGTGATTATGACATTGTGGTGAACCTTCAGGGTGATGCCCCGCTGACCCCGCATTGGTTTGTCGAAGACCTGATTGCCGGGTTGCGTGGGGCACCGGATGCGGGCGTTGCCACCCCGGTGCTGCGCTGTGACGGGGCCGCGCTGAACGGGTTTCTGGCCGACCGCCGGGCGGGCCGGGTTGGCGGCACCACCGCGGTTTTCGCCACTGACAAAAGCGCGCTGTACTTTTCCAAAGAGGTGATCCCCTTTACTTCAGAGGTTTATGCGGACGCCACATTGACGCCGGTTTTCCACCATGTCGGGGTCTATGCCTATCGTCCCGATGCGCTGGCGGCCTATCCCGGCTGGCTGATTGGCCCGCTAGAGCGGCTTGAGGGGCTGGAGCAACTGCGCTTTATGGAAAACGGGCGCAAGGTTCTGTGCGTCGAGGTCGAAGCCAAAGGCCGCCAGTTCTGGGAACTGAACAACCCCGAAGATGTGCCAAGGCTAGAGGCGATGATGGCCGAAATGGGGTTCGACTGACATGGCACTGACGGTCAGCATCGTGATCGTCAGTCGCCACCGACCTGCGGCCCTGCGCCGCTGTCTGATCGCCATTGCCCAGCTGGATTATGACCCGTACGAGGTGGTGATCGTTGCCGATCCGGCCAGTTGCACGGGCCTGCGCGGCATTCCGCAAGCTGCCTATGCCAAGCTGATCCCTTTTGACGAGGCCAACATATCGGTTGCGCGCAATCTGGGTATAAACGCCGCCGCTGGCGAAGTTATTGCCTTTATCGACGATGATTCCGTACCTGAACCAACCTGGCTGACGTTCCTGATCGCACCGTTTTCCCACGAGGACACGGCCGCCGCGGGCGGATATGTGCGCGGGCGCAACGGGATTTCCTGGCAATATCAGGCGCGTTCGGTGGATCGGACGGGGCTGACCGCCCCCATTGAGCTGGATAAGGGGCAGGCGACCATCTTGATCCCGGATGAGGTCAGGGCAGTCAAGACCGAAGGTACTAATATGGCCATGCGCCGGTCCGTGCTTGAGGATCTGGGCGGGTTCGATCCGCGGTTCCGGTTCTATCTGGATGAAACCGACTTTAATCT
>DAOUPC010000092.1 GCA_030626365.1 Paracoccaceae bacterium | reverse complement strand
CCTGCATCGGTGAACGATTGGGGGGGCAGGGTTTCTGGGATATGCATATTGGTCATGATTGCGGCTCTAACAGATCGATCTTTTCGAATTTTCGCACATCGATCAGGCCCAGATCAGAAATCCTTAGTTCCGGGATGACCACCAGCGCCAGCAGCGAATGCTGCATATAGGCATTGTTCAGATCACACCCGCAGTCGCGCATCGCCTGCATCATCGCCTCGGCCTTGGCCGCGACCTGCGTTGCGGCGTGATCGGACATCAACCCGGCAATCGGCAGTTCGACCAACGCCAGTTCCGTGCCATCACGAAACACGGTAACGCCGCCGCCCACCTCGGCCAACCGGTTGGCCGCCAGCGCCATCTGCGCACGGTCCGTGCCAACCACGATCATGTGGTGACTGTCATGCGCCACGGTCGAGGCCATGGCCATTTTGCCCGTATAGCCAAACCCGGACACGAACCCATTGGTCACACCACCCGTCGCCCGGTGGCGTTCAACCAACGCGATCTGGCAAACGCCCGCCGCCTCGTCAGGTTCAACAAGCCCCTCGCGGACGTCCAGATCAGCCTGAAGCGCCTTTGTCGGGGCCTGATTTTCCACCACACCAATAACGTTGGCGCGCGCCGTGTTGGCCCCGTCGGGGGCGGTAATTTCAAAGTCGGTCGCGGTCAGATCATGGCCCAGATGCACCGTATTACGCACCGTATCCGGCCAATCGTAATGTGGGCACTCAACCAGACATTTACCATCCTCGGCCACCACCTGCCCGCGGGCAATCACCTGTTCGATCGGCAACGTGGTCAGATCCGACGTCAGAATGATATCTGCCCGCCGTCCGGGCGTAACAGAGCCTATTTCACGTTCCAGCCCGAAATGCGTGGCGGTGTTGATCGTCGCCATTTGCAGCGCCACCAGCGGGTCACAACCACAGGCAATCGCATGGCGCACCACGCGGTTCATATGACCGTCATTCACCAAAGTGCCCGAATGGCTGTCGTCGGTGCACAAGATAAAGTTCCTTGGGTCCAGACCCTTTTCAGTCACCGCGGTGATCTGGCTTTCCACATCGTACCACGCGCTGCCCAGTCGCATCATCGAACGCATCCCCTGACGCACCCTTGCAATGGCGTCTGCCTCGCAGGTGCCTTCGTGATCGTCCGCCGGCCCACCGGCCACATACCCGGCAAACCCCACCCCCAGATCAGGCGAGGCATAATGCCCCCCTACGGTTTTGCCGGCGTTTTGCGTCGCCGCGATTTCGGCCAGCATCTTGGGGTCGGCATTGGACACACCGGGAAAGTTCATCATTTCGCCCAGACCCACGATACCCGGCCAGTTCATCGCCTCGGCCACGTCCTCGGGCGAAATTTCCATGCCTGTTGTCTCTAATCCCGGCGCAGAGGGCGCACAGGACGGCATCTGGGTAAATATATTGACGGGCTGCATCAGCGCCTCGTCGTGCATCATCCGCACGCCGTCCAGCCCCAGCACATTGGCAATCTCATGCGGGTCGGTGAACATCGACGTGGTGCCATGCGGGATCACCGCGCGGGCAAATTCGGCCGGGGTCAGCATGCCGGATTCAATATGCATATGCGCATCACACAGGCCCGGCATGATATAGCGCCCGTTCGCCTCGATCACCTGCGTATCAGGCCCGGTGCAATAGGATGCGTCGGGACCGACATAGGCAATCCGACCGGCAACAATGGCCACATCATGGTTTGGCAGGGTCTCTCGGGTGTGAACATTGACCCATATGCCACCGCGAACAACCATGTCGGCAGGTTCACGACCGGTGGCAACAGCGATCAGTTGAGGGGCGGTATCGGGCCAGCTGGGGAAGGGGGTTTGTTGCATGGACCAATTGTCATGATTGCTGACCTATGTGCAACCCCTGCGGCCTTCCAAGTTCGTATTCCAAACCAAAAAAACCCCGCCACAAAGGGCGGGGTAAGGTGCGGCACCTGCGACAGACCACAGGCACCGGCGGTATTCTTTGGATTTAGGGGGAAACTATGGCGTGTCGCGGTCAGTGCGGCTCAGGTATTCACCCGGTGCCGTGAACGCGACATGCTTTAGTTGGCCATTTCCGAACGTATCTGCTGGCGCAGAATGTCGATTGGCACCTTTTTGCCTTCGCGCTTAAAGCACCAATAGGTCCAGCCATTGCAACTGGGCGCGCCTTCCAATGCCGCCCCCACCTGATGGATTGATCCTTTGATGTCATCCCCGATCAGCGTGCCATCGGCCCGTACCTTGGCCTTGTGACGCTTGTTCATGGAATACAGTTCTTCGCCCGGACGCAGCATGCCGCGTTCAACCAACTGGCCAAACGGCACCCGTGGTTCGGCCCGCTTGGATGCACTGACCTGCAACGCCTCGCGGTCAAATTTGCGCACCTTGGCGATACGTTTTTCGGCCACCTTGCGATAGGCTTCTTCGCGTTCAATACCGATGAAATCACGCCCCAGCATCTTGGCCACGGCCCCGGTTGTACCGGTGCCAAAGAACGGGTCCAGCACCACATCACCGGGGTTGGTCGATCCGACCAGTATCCGGTGCAACAGGCTTTCGGGTTTTTGGGTCGGATGTGCCTTGTCGCCGGCATCATTCTTAATTCGTTCGTGTCCGGTACAGATTGGCAGCACCCAGTCGCTGCGCATCTGGATACCTTCGTTCAGCGCCTTCAGTGCCTCATAGTTGAACGTGTACTTGCCACCTTCCTGCTTAGAGGCCCAGATCATTGTCTCGTGTGCATTGGTGAACCGTTTGCCCCGGAAATTCGGCATCGGGTTGGATTTGCGCCACACCACGTCATTCAGAATCCAGTATCCGGCATCCTGCAACGCCGTGCCCACCCGAAAGATGTTGTGATAAGATCCGATCACCCAGATCGCCCCGTTGGGCTTAAGCAATCGGCGCGCCGCCTTGAGCCAGCTTTTGGTAAACGTATCGTAAGCCGCAAACGACGAAAATTGGTCCCAGTGGTCATCCACGGCATCAACCTGGGAATTGTCCGGGCGATGCAACTGACCCTTGAGTTGCAGATTATAGGGGGGGTCGGCAAAGATCAGGTCAATCGACCCCTCGGGCAATGAATTCATCGCCTCAATACAATCGCCATCCAGAATCGTATTCAACGGGAGTACCGCCGCATCCTTGGTTTTGGTTTTGGTCATTTTCTGCCTCTGTCCTTGGCGTATTTTTACGCTCGTTGGTTGCAGACAGAATGATTCATTGCTGATTCGGCGTCAAATTCTTTATTGAATCAGGTACTTACGGATTTACCTTGATACAAGATATTGTGGACCGGTTTAAACGAACGTCTATGGTGAGGGGTAACACCCAGATTTTGCAGCGCCAGCTTGTGACTTTTTGACGGATAACCGGCGTTGGTTTCCCAGCCATAACCGGGATGCTGTTGCGCCAAATCCACCATGATACCGTCGCGACATATTTTGGCCACAATTGAGGCCGCCGAAATCGACACCGAACGGGCATCCCCCTTGATCACCGCCTGCGCCGGAATTGTCAGACCACGCGGAATCAGGTTTCCGTCAATCAACAGAAAGTCAGGCGCAGGGTTCAGCGCGGCCACCGCGCGCTCCATCGCCAGATGGCTGGCGCGCAGAATGTTGATTTCATCAATCTCTTGCACACTGGCATGGGCAATCGATACCTGGGCCTGTTCATGCAGGATTTCGGCCAGCACCGCGCGCGCCCGCGCCGTCAGCTTTTTGGAATCGTTCAGCCCGGCGGGGATTGCGGCAGGGTCCAGAATGACGGCGGCGGCTGTGACCGGACCGGCCAGCGGCCCGCGCCCGACCTCGTCAACGCCGGCAATGCGAATATACCCCCGGTCAAGGGCTTCGGCTTCAAGGCTGTAATCAGGTTTATCCATACGGCGTTTCAAAGCGTGAAACAGGCAGCAGGGCAAGCAAAAAGGGAAAGGCACATGGCCTTCCCCAAGCTGCGGCATCCGGGAAGGTGGCGTAACTTCCCGACTTAGCTGCGGGTGAAACGATACCCGCGGTTACGCAAACACTGGGGCGCATACCCGGTACGGTTCCGATGGCCTTCCCGGTAATCCAGACGGCAGGCATTGGGCAGCGAACCGTTATGGGCGTAATTCCGTTTCAGGCACCAGGCCCCCGCCAGTTGACGTTTCCAGCCATTGACCGAATGGCGGCGCACGCATTTCTTTGGCAAATCAAAACGAGAGACCGACAAAGGAAGGGGCTGTGGGCGCACAATCGGTGACCGGTCGCGGCTGACAACATCCCTTCGGTGGTTTTTCTGAATTGCCGCCCCGATCAATGCAAGGGCGGCTAATCCGGCAAGCAATCTGGCCGTATCACCATCGGCACGCGCCGGGGCAGCCGACAGACCGGTGATGGCAAGGGCAGAGGCAAGGATAAGGGCGATGAATTTACGGTGCATGGGGTTGGCTCCAGATTTATGTGTCAGGGTGCCCGGATGATGTGGGCTGGTGATATGCCAACACTGGGTCAGGGAACGAAAGACAGGCAATATCGGGCGATTGTTATCGAATATCCGCGTGCCAAAACCCTGTTGTTATTGAATATCCGCGCCCGCCATCGCAGGATGCACCACATGAGACACCTATTGCCCCCCCTTGCCATGATCGCCACGCTGGCGCTGCCCCTTGGCGCGTCGGCGGCGGATTGTTACGCCGATTACAAGGCCAAACAGGACAATCCCTTGCGATTGCATTACGGCGTTATCCAGTTGCAGGACACCTGCAAACCAAACCCCGCCCAGCCCGATGTATCGGCCCGCTTGGCACGCGGTGGCTGGACATTGCTGAACATCATGTCGGTCTTTGGCCCCGAGGGCCTGGACCAAAGGAGGGCCAATGCAGGCGACTTCTTTCTCCGCTTCTGAGGCGCGCCGGTCCGGGACCAGAATTGTCGGCTATGGTATCGCGGCAATTGTCATCGTGTTGGCCGGGGCCGCCACGGTGCTGTTTCTGACACTACCTGATGCCAACGCATTCAACGCGCGGGTCGAAACGCTGTTTATCGAAAATGACCTGACCTCGCAGGCTGAAATCAAGCTGCTGGAAATTCTGGCCCAGTCAGGCACGGCCTTTTCTGACACGCTGGCCAGTTACCGGATGGTGATCTTTGTGCTGCTGATATTTGCCACCGCGATGATGATCGCCGCACTGGTGTTTCTGGTCATGCTGGTCACGTTGAACCGGCGAATGGCCCAGATCGAACGCACCGGCATTCAGGTCAATTCCCTGCTGATCAGCCGCGAAGAAAACACCGTCTACCTCAACAATCTTGACTTTAAACTAACGCCCGCCGCGATGGAAACCCTGTCCGTTCTGGCCGAGGCGCGGATGGACGATGATGTCCTGTCAGGTGCCGAAATCGAAGCAGTGGTATCAGGCCGCAACAGCGCCGATTGCGACGAGGCCGCCGGGGCAACACGGATCAAACGGCTGCGCGACACGCTGGGCAACCAGATGGTCAGCGAACTTCTGGTCAAGAACATTGCCCGGCGTGGTTATATGCTGGCGATCGAAAAGGATGTGATCCAGATGGTCTGATCTGGCTGGGCCGGGCTGGGCTGGGCCGCCTAGCGGTTTGGCGATGTCTGCGGCCTTTTTTCAACCGGCGCGCCCTGCGTACAGCCGCAATTGGCCCGGTTGTCGTAAATCAGTTCATCATGAAGCCCTGGACAAATCGCCAAACTCTGCCCCGGCGGAACAAGATGGCTGGTTGGTGGTCGGCTAAACCCCGCACAGACACGGGCGCAAAAGCACCATTTGGGCGGTGCCGTAACCGTCTTGGTGCCAAACATACGCCCGGCATGGCCCTGTTGCGCAGCCAAAAGGGCCAGAAACACACCCATTGCCAATATTCTTGCCACCACTTTCATCCTGACCATTCTTGCTGTTCAGGCCCCGATCTTTGGCTCGGTCCCGGCCCGGATGCGGATAACATTGGCCCGATGCCGCCAGAACACCAGTAACGTCAGAATCACGCCCAGCAATATTGTCGGCCCGGACCCGAACATCATAACCCAGACGGTCGATCCCGCCGCCGCCGTCAGGGCCGCCATCGACGAAATCCGCCAGACCGCGACCGACACAATCCATGTGGCGCAACAGGCCAGGCCAACCGGCCAGGACAACGCCAGCCACAGCCCCATGAACGTCGCCACCCCCTTGCCGCCCCGAAAGCCCAGCCAGACCGGATAGCAATGGCCCAGAAACGCCGCCAGCGCCACCAGTTGCACCGCGTCCTCGCCCGCCCCGACACCACGTGCCAGCAGAACCGCCACCGCGCCCTTGGCCCCGTCCAGCAACAGCGTCAACGCCGCCGCCTTTTTGTTGCCCGTGCGCAGCACATTGGTCGCCCCGATATTCCCCGAGCCGATCTCGCGCAGGTTACCCAGCCCCATAAGGCGTGCCAGAATGATCCCGAACGGGATCGACCCCAGACCGTAACCGATAAGCGCCCAAAGCATCAGCTGGGCAATAGAACTGTCAATTGGCGGCATCAGCCCCTCCGGTAAATTTCCTGTCCGGCCACATAAGTTGCCAGCACCCTACCCTGCATCCTCTGCCCGTCAAAGGGCGTGTTCAGCGATTTGGATTTCAACGCATACCGATCCAGCACAAACGGCACATCCGCATCAAACAACACCAGATCCGCCGGGGCACCCACAGACAACTGGCCACAGTCCAGCCCAAGACGGCGGGCCGGGTTCAGCGACAGCGCCCGGAACAGTTGCGGCAGCGTCAGTTGCCCCGCATGGGTCAGCCGCAAGGCGGCAGGCAGCAGGGTTTCCAGTGCCACCGCCCCGCTGGCGGCCTCTTCAAACGGCAGGCGCTTGCTTTCTTCGTCCTGGGGGGTGTGCATCGAACTGATGATATCGATCAGACCATCGCGCAGGGCCGCGATCATGCCCAACCGGTCGTCCTCGGATCGCAGCGGCGGTTTGACCTTAAAGAAGGTCCGGTAATCATCCACATCCATCTCGTTCAGGGTCAGGTGGTGGATCGACACGCCGGCGGTGATATCCAGACCGTTGGCCTTGGCCCGTTCCAGCGCGGGCAGGGCACGCAGGGTGGTAATCTGGTCCGCGTGATACCGCGCGCCGGTCATTTCGACCAACGCAATGTCACGATCCAGCCCCATCCGTTCGGCCATGGGCGACACGCCCGGCAGGCCGCGCAGGGTGGCGAATTTGCCGGATGTCACAGCCGCCCCGGCGGACAGGCCGGGGTCCTGCGGATGGGCAATAACCAGCGCACCACACGATCGCGCATAGGTCAGCGCGCGGGCGAACACCTTTGGGTCGCGCACCACATGGTCGCAATCGGTAAAGGCCACCGCGCCTGCATCCATCAGAAAACCGATCTCGGTCATTTCGCGCCCCTGGCGCCCCTTGGTCAGCGCCGCCATGGGCAGGACGTTAACCTGAGACATCTCATTGGCGCGCCGGGTAACGAATTCAAGAACCTCGGGGCTGTCGATGGCCGGGGTTGTGTCGGGGCGGGTGACCATGGTGGTGACGCCGCCCGCCGCCGCCGCGAGGCCCGCAGATTTATAGCTTTCTTTGTGCCGCTCGCCCGGTTCGCAGACCTTTACGCCGATATCAACAATACCGGGGGCCAGGCATTTGCCCCGGCAATCAATAACCTGTTCGCCCGCCCCTTGCGGGGTGTCGTTGTCTCCGGTCGCGGTAATCCGCCCGCCAGACAGGCGCAACCAACCGGTTGCGTCAGTTCCCGCCAAGGGGTCGATCAGGCGGGCATTGATGAAAAGAAGGTCGGTCATAACCGCGCCCTTTCGATGGCTGTCATGGTGGCCGCCGGCTCGGCCTGATATTTGATCAGGTGCTTGTCGCCGCCTTGGGTGATGATCTGCACAAAGCTGCCCAGTGTGCGGACGGCTTTGATCTGCGCCAGCGGGATGCGGCGCTCTGACGGGCCGGTCAGGATGTTGTCGTCAATCTGCCAGACCACGTTCAGTTCTTCGGATGCCAGATACCAGCCACGCAGGACAATCGCCGCCAGCCCGGCGGGTGCGCCGGTCCAGATGTGCGAACTGCCCATGAACCAAAGCACCGCCATTGCGCCCCCCATGCCCAGTGCGGCCAGCCATGTGTGGTTGCGGATATAGGCGCGACGGTCGGCTGTGAAACGGGTCATGTCAGCACCACGATTGTAACGGTCCCGACCAATAGCATCATCACCGCGAACACGATGGCCCCGACGCGGTGCGTTGCGTCACGGGCAATTTGGGGTGGCATGCGGGGTTTGGAGCTGTCCGTGCGGATCGGTTTCGGGGACCAGTCGGTGGGGGTTTCGGCATAGGTAGAGATCAGGTTTAGCTGGGGGGCCGGTTTCAGGATGGTGGCCACATCCCTGAAGGCCGGACTGCGGATCAGCAGCACATGGCCGGTAAGGGTGGTCAGTCGGGCCTGGTCGATCTGGCCCACGGGCACAGCGCAGCCCTCGGCAAGGTAGCCAGCCAGGCCAAGCTGTTCCAGGTCGGCCAGCGCGATGATGTCGATATGATCCGGGTCAAGGTCCGCAACCCCAAGCATCTGCGCCACAGCGCCCGGTTCCCCCAGAAAATGCGCCTGTTCGGGCGCCATATCCAGCGCGAACAGGCGAATCACCCCACGTTCACCGGCCCGGACACGCAAAGGGTCGTTCATGCCACCCCCCGGGAGGCGGTCAGGTTTAGCGCCAGCAGTTGCATTGCCGCCATCCGCACGGCAACGCCCATTTCCACCTGTTCCTGAATGACCGAACGATGGATGTCGTCGGCCAGCGTT
Source organism: Paracoccaceae bacterium (assembly GCA_030626365.1). Classification (GTDB taxonomy): domain Bacteria; phylum Pseudomonadota; class Alphaproteobacteria; order Rhodobacterales; family Rhodobacteraceae; genus NVQY01. The sequence goes on along the minus strand of DAOUPC010000092.1, from coordinate 524 downwards.
CCATCAATTTCCACACCACGGTTCATCGGCCCCGGATGCATGACAATGGCATCCGGTTTGGCCAGTTTCAGTTTTTCAGCGTCCAGCCCATAGCGGTGGTAATATTCCCGTTCGGACGGGATGAACCCGCCGTCCATCCGTTCCTTTTGCAGGCGCAGCATCATTACCACGTCCACATCGCCAAGACCTTCGGCCATGTCCTCGTAGACCTCGACACCGAAATCGGCGATTCCGGCTGGCATAAGGGTGGGTGGGCCGATCAGGCGAACCCGGTTTTCCATCTTGCCCAGCAGAAAGATGTTAGAGCGCGCCACACGGGAATGGGCGATATCGCCACAAATCGCCACCGACAGGCGATGCAAGCGCCCTTTGGCACGGCGAATGGTCAGCGCATCAAGCAGGGCCTGAGTCGGGTGTTCATGCTGGCCGTCACCAGCGTTCAGCACCGAACAGTTGACCTTTTGCGCCAGCAGATCCACCGCGCCGGAATGGGGGTGACGCACCACCAGCAGGTCGGGGTGCAT
>DAOUPC010000099.1 GCA_030626365.1 Paracoccaceae bacterium | reverse complement strand
GTGGATGCGCCCCGGCTGCTCTGACATCAGCATGGTGGGCACGTGGGTGCATTTTGCGGCCAGTACGATCTCTCCCATAGTCTTCTCCTGTCTAGGGTTTACGCGCCAAGGCGCGGAATGCTGTGTTGTCCGGTGGCAAAGCCGATGTGCTTTTGCTCCATATAAAAGTCAAACGACCAGTCACCGCCATCGCGCCCTATGCCGCTGGCCTTGACCCCGCCGAACGGCGTTGGCAGGTGGCGCACGTTTTCCGAATTCACCCAGATCATGCCCGCCTCAAGTTCATTTGTGAACCTCAGCGCGCGCGCCAGATCGTTGGTCCATACATAACCCGCCAGCCCATAGGGCGTGTCATTGGCCATGCGCAGCGCGTCGGCCTCTGTGTCAAAGGTGATCGCCGTCAGGACGGGACCAAAGATTTCTTCCTGCGCGATGGCCATGTCATTGGTGGCCTGCGTAAACAGGGTCGGGCGCACGAAATAACCCTTGTCGCCAACCCGTGTGCCCCCGGCGGCAATGCTCGCCCCATCGGCGCGCGCCTTGTCGAAATAGCTGACCACCTTGTCAAAATGCGTCTTGTGAATCAGCGGCCCGACCTCGGTTTCAGGGTCCAGCGGATGACCAACGCGGATATTGTCGACCCGCGCCTGCAATTTACCAAGAAAGTCCTCGGCAATGTTTGACTGGATCAGCAGGCGTGATGCCGATGTGCAGCGCTCGCCGTTCAGCGAATAGATCATGAAGATAACCGCATCCAGCGCCCGATCCAGATCGGCATCATCAAACACGACAACCGGGTTCTTGCCGCCCAGTTCAAAATGCACGCGCTTCAGGGTATCGGCCCCCTGTTTCATGATCATCGACCCTGTGCGGCTTTCGCCAACAAAGGCGATGGCCTTGATATCGGGGTGTTCGCTCAGCGCCTTGCCCGCCTCTTCGCCCAGCCCGTTAACCAGGTTCCACACACCGGGCGGCAGCCCCGCCTGTTCGGCGATTTCAACCAGCAGGCGGGCGGTCAGGGGGGAAAATTCAGCCGGCTTATGGACAATGGTGCACCCTGCCGCCAATGCCGGGGCGATCTTCCAGGTGGACAGCATAAAGGGCGTGTTCCACGGGGTAATGACCCCCACCGGACCGATTGGCAGGCGGGTGGTGACATTCATCAGGGTGGGGGATGGCAACATCTGCCCATCACGGGCGGCAGGGGCGCGATCGGCAAAAAAGCGAAAATTCGCGGCCCCGCGCAGGGCCGCCTTGGACATGAAACGCAACGCCTGTCCGGTATCCCAGCATTCGCAAAAGGCGATTTCTTCGGCGCGGGCCTCAATCCCATCGGCAATCCGGTGCAGGATTTTACGCCGCTCGGCCCCGCCCATGTCGCGCCACGCAGGAAAGGCATCGCGGGCGGCTTTGGCGGCCGCGTCAATATCTGCGGCCCCGCCGCGTGCCACGGTGCAGATATGGCTTTCATCCACGGGGGATGCGTTATCAAACACCGCCCCCGAATGTGCCGGCACCATATGTCCGCCAATCTGGTTCTGGATGCCCGTGTCCCGGAACCGTTTCAGGTGGCCGGTCAGCTTGTCGATGTTACGGCTCAGTTCACTCATTACAGCCTTGCCTTATGTCAGGTGGTCACGGATCGTGCCGCATTTAGGTGAAAGATCAGGATCGATATCGCGCATCTCAAACGACAGGGCGATCGGGTGCTTTTCCATTGCCGGCCCAAGGAAATCGCGGGCGGCCTCAAATATTATCCGGGTCGCATTCTTGCGGGTCGCCAGATCGCGCCCGCCCCGCAGGCGCACCGATATATCCACAAAACCGTGTTCGGGATTGCCATCGCCAATCGATACGTGATCGGCCCGTATGGCCCGCACCCGCACCCCCGCCAATGGAAGAACGCCGGTTCTGATCGCGGCCCGGCGCAGCGTGTCGCACATGGCGGCCATATCGGCCCTGCCATCCATATTCGCCGAATATTCGATTGTCAGATGTGGCACCTGAATATCCTTCATGCCGCCTCAATATTACTGAACATGTTAAGTAATATTGAGGCGGCATGTCAAGATGTATCAGGGATTGCGCTGGGCCGGGCCAGTCTGGCACATTGGGGCATGACCAAAAATCTGCTTTCCACCTCTCGTTCCCTGCCAATTGCCCTGTTACGCGCACGCGAACGGGTAATGGGGCCAATCCGCGCAATGCTGATGGATGCGGGCGTTACCGAACAACAATGGCGGGTGCTGCGGGTGCTGCGGGAATCCGGGCCGCTTGATCCGACGCACATCGCCGATCAGGCCTGCCTTTTACTGCCCAGCCTGACCCGCATCCTGCAAAAGCTGGAAGAAAAGGCGCTGATCCGGCGCAAGCCCGACCCATCGGACAAACGCCGGCAGATCGTGCAGATCACAAAGGCCGGGGCCGCGCTGATCGATGCCAATTCCGAAGCCAGCATCGCACTGATGGAAACGGTGCGCGCCCAAATGGGGCCGGCCCGATACGAGGCGCTGTTGGACCTGCTGAACGAACTGGACGCGTCGGGCACCAGAAAATAAAATCAGAAAACAGGGCCAAACCCCGACATCCCGGTCACCCGGACCGTATCTGGTAAATGCCTTCTATCTATCTGTTAACAATGGGTTAATATCGCCAAAACCTTACCCACGGGTAAGGTCAGGCCCGCCCTGCGCTGGCCGACAGGCCAAGCGGGTCCACCCCCAGCAACTTTAGCGCGGCGGTCCATTTCGCACCATCATCCACCCCAAACACCAGTGCTGCATCACCGTCCACCGTCAGCCAGCCGTTCATCGATATCTCAGACTCAAGCTGGCCCGGCCCCCACCCGGCATAGCCCAGCATCATCAATGCCTGCGCCGGCCCCTGTCCCGATGCGATATCCTCAAGAATATCCAGTGTCGCAGTCATCGAAAACTGGTCCGATACCTTCATCGAATGCAAGGGAGAGTCATATTCTGGCGAATGCAGGACAAAGCCGCGCGCGCCCTCTACCGGGCCGCCAAAATGCACCGGGGCCTTTTGATGGTCCGGTGTATCTGCGGTAATGTCCAACTGCTCCAGAAGGTCCGCCAGCGTCACATCCCCGGCTGGCTTGTTGATGATCAGCCCCATCGCCCCCTGGTCCGTGTGACTGCACATGAACACGACCGAATGTTCGAACCGCACGTCGCCCATACCGGGCATCGCAATCAATAGCTGTCCGGTCAGATCCAGCATATTCATGTCCGTCGCCCCGTCACAGTTCCTGACCAACAATGGCGCGCAGCCCGTCCCGGTGCAAGGTGCGACACCCCAAACCGGGACGATTTGGCACTGGGTCTGGGACTGACCTGAACGTGACTTGGCATTTGCCCTGCGAACCCTCTATCAATACCCCATGATCAAGAACCGCCTTTCCGCCCGGCTGGCCACCCTGCCAACCCTGCTGCCAACCCTGGCCCTTTGTTGCGCCCTTATCCTGGGCGCGCCCCCCACCCCTGCCACCGCCGGTGGGGCTGATGACTTTGTGCAGATATCGGTGCTGGACGGCGGGTTGACCGCACGGGGCACGCATCAGGCGGCCTTGCGGTTGACCCTTGCGGATGGCTGGAAAACCTATTGGCGTGCGCCGGGCGATACCGGCATCCCGCCACAGGTTGACTGGGGCCGTTCGCAAAATGTCGCCCGTGCGTCCCTGACCTGGCCCACACCGCAGGTGTTCGTGCAAAACGGCCTGCAAACCATCGGCTATAAACACCAGCTTGTGTTGCCTGTGGAAATCACCCCGGCCCGACCCGGCCAGCCAATGCGCCTGAAGGGCGAGATAACCTTTGGCATGTGCAAGGACATCTGCGTCCCCGCGCGGCTGAAATTCGACCAGCCACTTGATCCACAGGCCCCCCGCAACCCGGCCATTGCCGCCGCCCTGGCCGCCCGCCCCTATTCCGCATCCGAAGCCGGAGTGCGCAAGGCCACGTGCCGCCTGTCCCCTTCTGGCAATGGCGCAATGCAGATCGAGACCAGGATCACCATGCCCTCTGCCGGAGGCCCCGAGGTGGCGGTGATCGAACCGGGCAATCCCCAATTGTGGGCCTCGCAAACCACGGTCAGCCGGCGCGGTAATGTGCTGACCGCCACCAGCGAATTCAGCCATGTATCGGGCGCGGGTTTTGCGCTTGATCGCAGTCAGGTGCGGATCACCGTGCTGGGCCAGCGCCACGCGGTCGATATTCGCGGTTGCACGCCGGAATAGTGGGAAAACCACAGACCCCCACAGCCCCCCATCCGCAACACATTGATCTGACGACGGCCACCCGTGTTTCCCCGCTCAATCGGGCGATCTTTGGAGCCACACGCAAGAGCCTGCATTGACGTAAGGGGCCGCGCACCCTACCGATTGTTCAAGCAGACCGGAGAACGCCAATGACCAATGCCCTGATCGTGATTGATGTGCAGAACGACTTTTGCCCGGGCGGCGCGCTGGCCGTGCCAGAGGGCGATGTGATCGTGCCCGGCATCAACGCGCTTATGCCCGAATTCAATGCCGTGATCCTGACACAGGACTGGCACCCGGCGGGCCATTCATCATTTGCCACGTCGCATCCGGGCAAAGACCCCTATGGGCTGATTGATATGCCATACGGACCGCAGGTTCTGTGGCCGGATCACTGCGTGCAGGGCACCGATGGGGCCAGGTTTCACGCCGGGTTGCGCGTGGATGGCGATTTGATCATCCGCAAGGGGTTTCGCGCAGATATCGACAGCTATTCGGCGTTCTTTGAAAACGATCAGGCCACGCCGACCGGGCTTGATGGCTATTTGCGCAATCGCGGCATCACCGATCTGACGTTTGTGGGGCTGGCCACCGATTTCTGCGTGCATTTTTCGGCTGTTGATGCGGCCAAACTGGGGTTCGGGGTAAGCGTGCGTTTGGATTTATGCCGGGCGATCGACCTGGACGGATCACTTGCCACAGCCCTGGGTGCCATGCAGGCGGCAGGTGTCAGGCTGGACTGACACGATCGCTTTGCCTGTTCCGGCAGGTCCGTGTACCCTTTCCAAACCACAAGAATAACTCACGAGGCCACCGATGGTCGACATAGCGTCCCGCGTCTATAACCATAAATGGAAGATCGACCCGATCATACGGTCGCTGATCGATACGGATTTCTACAAGCTGCTGATGTGCCAGTCGGTGTTTCGAAGCAAACCCGACACCCAGGTCACATTTTCGCTGATCAACCGCTCTAAACATATCCCGCTGGCCGACCTTGTCGACGAAGGAGAGTTGCGCGAGCAACTGGATCATATCCGCACCCTTAGCCTGCGCCGGGGCGAAAGCACCTGGTTGCGGGGCAATACGTTTTACGGCAAGCGCCAGATGTTCACGTCCGATTTCATGGAATGGTTCGAAGGGTTCCGCCTGCCGCCCTATCATCTTGAGCGCAAGGGCGATCAGTACGAACTGACGTTCGAGGGCAAGTGGCACGAGGTGATGATGTGGGAAATACCCGCGCTGGCCGTGCTGATGGAACTGCGCGGGCGTGCCGTGCTGGACGGGATGCGCCGGTTTGAATTGCAGGTACTTTATGCCCGCGCGATGACGCGCGTCTGGGAAAAGATCGAAAAGCTGCGCGAGGTCAAATCGGTAAGCATTGCCGATTTCGGAACCAGACGGCGCCATTCCTTTTTGTGGCAGGACTGGTGCGTGCAGGCGATGATCGAAGGCTTGGGCGAAAACTTTACCGGAACGTCAAACTGCCTGATCGCCATGCGCCGCGAGGTCGAGGCAATTGGCACCAACGCACATGAATTGCCAATGGTATATTCGGCGCTGGCCCCGGATGATGCCGCGCTGGCGCGTGCCCCCTATGACGTGCTGTCGGACTGGCATGACGAACACGACGGCAATCTGCGGATTATCCTGCCCGACACCTACGGCACGGCCGGCTTTCTAAAGAACGCACCCGACTGGCTGGCGGGATGGACCGGCATTCGTATCGACAGTGGCGATCCGGCCAAGGGGGCCGAAATTGCACTGGACTGGTGGAACGCACGCGGCGAAGACCCGACAACCAAGCGGGTGATTTTCTCGGATGGGCTGGACGTGGATACGATTGCCAAATTGCACGCGCAGTTCAGTGGCCGGGTGAACGTGTCTTTTGGCTGGGGCACCCTGCTGACGAACGATTTCCGCAACCTTGTGCCAAACGATGCGCTGGCCCCTTTTTCACTGGTCTGCAAGGCGGTTTCCGCCAATGGGCGACCAACCGTCAAACTGTCGGACAACCCGGAAAAGGCGATGGGCCCGGCCGAGGAAATCAAGCGTTACAAGCGGGTGTTCGGGGTTGGGGCCCAGGACCGGGTGGATGTGGTTGTTTAGGGTCCAGGATCTAACCCCAGACCCCAGACCTTAACTGCGCCAGTCGAAAAACCCCGGTCCCGCCTGTGCCAGCAACTTGTGCGCCATATCCCGGCCCAGTGCCGCGCCATCGCTGATCACACAGGTCTGATCGTCGGTAATTGTTTGCGAACCATCGGGCCTCAGGACCTCTCCGCGCAGGCGCAAACGATCCCCGTCCAGTAGTTCGGCCAGCCCGGCAATCGGGGTTTCGCATGATCCGTCCAGGGCCGTCAGAAAGGCGCGCTCGGCTGCCAGTCGCTGACCGGTTTGCGTGTGGTGAATGGCCGCCAGCATGTCGGCCACGCGGCTGTCATCGGCGCGCCGTTCGATCCCGATGGCCCCCTGCGCCACGGCAGGCAGCATGTCGGTGACATCAACCGGGGTTGCGGGCACGTCATCACGCCCCAGCCGGTTCAGCCCGGCCATCGCCAGAAAGGTACAGGTGGCAACGCCATCATCCAGCTTTTTCAGTCGCGTCTGCACATTGCCGCGAAATTCGACCACATTCAGATCCGGGCGCCGGTTCAAAAGCTGCGCGCGGCGGCGCAGGCTTGATGTGCCCACAACCGCCCCCTGTGGCAGGTCGGCCAGTCGCGACACACCGGGCGAGACAAACGCATCGCGCACATCTTCGCGGGGCAGGTAGGTATCCAGCAGCAACCCCCTGGGCTGTGCCACCGGCATGTCCTTCATCGAATGGACCGCAATATCGATTGCCCCCGACAAAAGGTCCTCTTCTATTTCTTTGGTGAACAGACCCTTGCCGCCGATCTCTTTCAGGGGGCGGTCGAGGATCTTGTCGCCTGTGGTCTTGATCACCACAATCGTAAACGCATCAGGCGTCAGCCCGAATGCGTCGCCCAGTCGGCGACGGGTTTCGTATGCCTGGGCCAGTGCCAGGGGCGAGCCGCGCGTGCCGATTTTCAGCGGCGCGGTGGACGAGGGAAGCGAATTAGTCATACCCTTGTCTTTAGACGCGTCAATTTGCCCTGACAACCGGTGCTGCGCTTGACAAATTGACGCTCAGGCTAGACCCGTAGCCGATCTGGCGGACAGATGGACAAGAAAATGAGGGCTGAGATGGCTGAAACCAAAAAGATGCTGCGGGCCCTGGCGGGCGAAACACTGGAAACACCGCCGATCTGGATGATGCGTCAGGCGGGCCGTTATCTGCCGGAATATCGCGCCACCCGTGCGCAGGCGGGCGATTTCCTATCGCTTTGCTATAATTCCGAACTGGCCGCCGAAGTCACCCTTCAGCCGATCCGCCGCTATGGGTTCGACGCGGCCATCATGTTTGCCGATATTCTGCTGGTGCCACAGGCGCTGGGCGCTGATCTGTGGTTTGTCACCGGCGAGGGGCCGCGCCTGTCGACCATCACCACGCAAACCGGGTTTGACGCGCTGAAACCGGCCGATGCGATTCATGACACATTGTCCCCCGTTTATGAAACCCTGCGTATCCTGTCGCGCGAATTGCCTGCGGATACCACGCTGATCGGTTTCGCCGGGGCACCCTGGACTGTTGCCACTTATATGATCGCCGGGCGCGGCACCCCGGACCAGGGCCCGGCACATGCGTTGCGGGCCGAAAACACCGCCCTGTTCGAGGCCCTTCTGGAACGCATAACCGCAGCCACAATCGATTACCTGTCGCAACAGATCGAGGCCGGTGCCGAAGTCGTGAAAATCTTTGACAGCTGGGCCGGGTCCCTGCAGGGCGACGATTTCGACAAATACGCGCTGGAACCCTGCCGCCAGATCACCGCAGCCCTGAAACAGCGCCACCCAGGCACGCCGGTAATCGGCTTTCCACGTGGTGCGGGTGACAAATACATCGGTTTCGCCAGGGACACCGGCGTTGACTGTGTTGCGCTGGATAATTCGGTGAACCCGGACTGGGCCGCCAGGAATGTTCAGGTAAATGGCTGCGTACAGGGCAACCTTGACCCGTCCCACATGGTCACCGGCGGACAACCCCTGATCGACGCCACCCGCGCCGTTGTGCAGGCCTTTTCCGGTGGTCCGCACATATTCAACCTTGGTCACGGCATCACGCCCGACGCCAACCCGGAAAATGTGCAACTGATGGTCGACACGGTACGGGGCGTTTAGCCGTTTTCGGGCTTGACGCACCGGCCCTGCTGGCTTACGACGCCCGAGCCTGTGGCGGTGTAGCTCAGTTGGTTAGAGCAGCGGAATCATAATCCGCGTGTCCGGGGTTCGAGTCCCTGCACCGCCACCATAACACTCTGATATATAATGATAATGTCAGAGTGTTTGCCATGCATGAATCATCCAGATAAGTTACACACTGTTACACACCGATAGAGGTGAGACCAGTGTCGGAAACGTCAAAGAATCAAGTATCCAAGCTGAAGCACATCAAGTCGGGATTGGCGATTTATCAGACTGGTCGAAGCCCGTTCTGGTTTGCGCGTCTTTGGGACACTGTCGCAAAGAAGTACATTCGCAAATCTACCAAAGAAACCAGTCGCATAGAGGCAATCGAAGCCGCCCTTGAGTTTGCAGATTCGTACCGAAAGAACGTCGATCCATCTCTGGCAGCCACCAAAGACAGAAGTTTTG
>DAOUPC010000038.1 GCA_030626365.1 Paracoccaceae bacterium | reverse complement strand
GCCCGACAGGCCCGACGTGGTGGTGAAATCCGGGTTCGCGGTTTCGCGCAGCACCTGACCAACGGTTGCTGATGCCGTCCAGCCAGACGGCGCATGGCGCACCCAGTTCAGCCCATAGACAAAGCTGACCCCGTCTTCGCGCCGGTCATAGGCGGGAAAACGGGACAGGGACAACAGGTTGCCCTGGTCAAATTCGACAAAGCCGGACTGGTCGTTGGGCACATTGCCCCCGTTATCCTGGCGCCAGCCCAGTTGCATCACCGGTTCCAGGAAATGCGTGGCCCCCCGCGCCGTGGTGCGGGTCATGGGCAGGCGCAACGTCAGCCCCATGCGTGGTGTGTGGCGGACCACACGGGGCGAAAAGTTACTGTCGTCGCTTATGTTGAAGGTATCCGCTGACATGCCCATCTGCCAGTCCGCCCGCAACCCACCGGCAAGGATCCAACTGCGCCGCCAGTCGATATCTGCCGTGGCGCTGGTGATGTCGCGCCCCAGAACATCCTGATTCGAGGCCCGCTCGTGCCCGTGTATATTCATCCCCAGGCGCACTTCGCCGCCGATAGAGGCCGGAAAAAACCGCTGTTGGAAATGGGCGTCGCCAACCAGTGCGGGGATCAGCGCGTCGTTTTCACTGTCGCGCAGGGATTTATAGTGGATCACCCCGACCCGAAACAGCGAATCCCGTTTGACCCGTTTCAGGGCGATCTCACTTTTCAGCCGGTCAAGGTCAGGCAGGCCGTAATCCACCAGATAGGCGTTGTCCGATACGGTCTTGATGTTGAAATCCAGCTTGAAGTCACGCGGCAGGCCGAAAAAACCGGCACCAAAGACATAGCCTCGACCCTCATTCGGGATCAGGTCGTCGCGGGTAATGGCCCCCTCTAATTCGATCTTGCCGTGGCGAAATGCCTGTCGGTATCGAAGGTTCAGCGTGCGGGTTTTGGACGACACATAGGGGGAAACGGTCAGGTCCTTATGATCCCCAAGGCGGATGAAATACGGCAGCTTCAGCCCGGTGCCCAACTGTGATGTGGTGCGCACCGACGGGATCATGAAACCCGTTGCACGCTCCAGTGTCGGGTCGGGCAGGCGCATATGCGGCAGGTAAAAGATTGGCACATCCAGCACCCGAAACTGTGCGCCCTCAAAATAAAGCTGGCGCTCCAACTGGTCATGGATCACCTTGCGCGCCCGGATTTGCCACAGCGGAGGTTTGCCGTTTTCGCATACATGGCAAGAGGTTACAGCCGTTTTATAAAGCTGCGTGTAGCGCCCCCCCACGCGGGTCATCTGAAGGCCGGCCAGTTGCAACTGCTGATCCAGAACCAGACGCGCGCCAATCAGGATGCCATTTTGCAGCCCCTTGTCCATCTGCGCGGAATCCGCCAGCACGGTGGTTGTGTCGCCCTGATCGATACGGATCGGCCCCTCGATGGTCAGTTTGCCATCGGCCCGATCAAAGGTGATGCGGCTGGCCCGCAGGCGGATATCGCCCTGAAATGCCTCGACGTGCCCCTCGGCGATCAGCGTGCGCTCAGTGGTGATGAACACCCGGTCGGCCACCAAAAGGGCCGGGGGGGGCGGTGGGGCCGGTTTGTCCGATGGCGCATCGCTCACCCCCTGCGCCAGGCCGGTTGTCGGGATTACAAGCGTCAGCCACAACAGCCCCAGCAGCGATATGAACCAGCCGCGCCGCATCAGCCGTCCTCGGCGTGCAGCAAAAGGCCCAGCGTCAGCAGGATCGCCGCCACCGGCGGGGCCCAGGCGGCCAGCGCCACCGGAATTTGCCCGTTCTCGCCCAGTATCTGCGCAAAATTGCGGATAAAATAGAGCGTAAATCCCAGCAAGACCGCCCCCAGCACCGAAACCCCCGTACCGCCAAACCGTATATGGCGCATGGTAAAGGCCGCCCCGACCAGCACCATGGCCATCAGGAAAAATGGCCGCGCCAGCTCCACCTGAAACCAGACCTCGTGGCGTTTGGTGGAAAACCCGGCCTGCGCCAGATCACGGATGGTGCCGGGCAGATCATAGACCGAAATGCCCGATGGTCGCCCCAGGCTGTCGCGGATGCGATCACGGGTTAATGTGGTCGGGATGCGCAGGATATCGTGTTCGGCGGCGGTGGTTTCGGGGTTCAGCCCGGTCACCAGCGGCCAGACCTTGGCGTGGCTCAGAACCCAGTCATCGCCGTCCAGCTGTGCATTTTGTGCCATGATTCGCCGGATCGGCCCGCCGTTTGGCGCATAGGTCAGGATGGTCACACCATAAAGCGTCACCGGATCGGAGCTATAGCCGGTGGCATGGATGACCGATTGGCCTTTCGGGCTGCCCTGGCGCAACCACAGGCCTTCGCCGCTTAGCGACAGGGCCGCCGGGCCGCCCGTGTTGCGATAGGTGTCGGCCAGTTGCTGATAGCGGTTCGATGTGGCCGCAACGATCGGGTTCAGCGTGCTGACCGCCAGCACCCCGATCAGGGCCGCCACCGCCAGCGGGGCCGCCAGCGCCCGGATGCCCGACCGCCCCGTTGCCCGTGTCACCACCAGTTCACTGGACCGGGCCAGCCCGACAAACAGCACAATGGTGGCCAGGATCATCAACAGCGGCAGAATCTCGCTGAGTGCCTCGGGGGCGTTCAGCAGGGTCAGGCCAAACAGTTGACCAAAGGTGACATCGACGCCTTCGAACCGGCGCAACTGTTCGATCAGGTCGATCAGCAGAATCAGGGTCAGAAACACCGCCCCGATCAACAGGAAACTTTGGGTGAACCGGCGTGCGAAATAGAAATCAAGAATCATGCACGCCCCCCCCGACTGGTGTTTGCGCGATGTTTCAGCAGCACCCTGAGCGGGCGCGAGGCGACGCTTAAAAATACCGCGGCCAGGGCAATGCCCACCAGTGTGGGCAGGTACAACAGCGGCCACAGGTCCGGGTTTTTCAGGACCGGCTCTGATACCACACCGCGCAGCACCTCAAGAAAGATCAACAGCACGAACGCCAGTAGCACCTGCCGCCAGACCCCGAACCGTGAATAACCGCCCAGCATCAGTGTGGAAAACCCGATCAGCGTTGCGGCGATACAGATCAGTGCGCGGGCGAACCGCAGGTGCAATTCTTCGCTTAGCTGACCGGGGGTATGGTTTTCGGTGCGGGCGATCTGTGCGCGCCCGAACATCAGTTCTGGTGTGGGAATGGCGCGAATAGCGCGCGCACGACCGGTTTTGGACTCGATCAGGGAACTGATATCATAGGAAAAATCCGCGAACACCGTGGTGGACAATGTCCGGTTCTGCCCGTTCAGCCGTTGCGCCAGCCCATCCACCATGATCAGGTTCGCCCGCTGTTCGTCCCGCACCAGAAAGGCCCGCCTGCCGGTGTATATCACGCTTTGTTCCGGGTCGCGCCGGTCGGACAGGAACACATCGTTCAACGTGCCATCCGGGTCGATTTCGCGGATATAGAAGGTCACACCGGGGGCAGGGTGCAGAAAACTGCCCTCGCTCAGCAGACGGGCGGTCACATTGCGCGCCACTTCGGCCTCGCGCAGGGCCAGTTGACTGATCGAGGTGGGCAGCAACACATGGGTCAGGATGCTCATCATCAGGGCGGTCACCAGCCCAAAGGCCAGCGCCGGACGGGCCAGCCGCCAGGGGCTGGAGCCGGTGGCCTGCATGACGGTCAGTTCGCTGTCGCCGTTCAGGCGGTTGGTGACCCACACAGCCGAGGCAAACGCCGCCATCGGCAGGACCATACGAATCAGGTTGGGCAGGGTCAGGGCGGTGAATTCAAGAAACACCATCGCCGACTGACCGTCACCGATCAGCCGGTCAAACAGGACGACCGCCCTGTTGATCCAGAAAACTGCCACCAGAATCAGCGAAAAAAAGCCGAAGAACAGCAGAAATTGCGACAGGACGTATCTGTCGTATCGTGACACTGCGATCCCCCCAAGAGATGCCTCGTATATATGCGGACACGTTAGGGCAATTGGCGCGCGGGGAAAACTGCTATCTGGTCAAAGTGGTGCCTGCGCGCTACCTCTCGTGGTGACAGTAATGCAAGGAACACCAGTATGAGCCAACCAACCCCCATCACATTCCAGTCAATTGACATTGATACCCTTGCCACGGCCACCGGTCGGGTCGCGGTTTTTGTCACACCAGAGGGCAAATTGGACCATGCGGCCCGGCGTGCCAACCGGCTGACCAAGGGGGTTCTGGCGCGGCTGATCAAAAGCGAATCCTTTGCCAAGGCAAAACCGGGTCAGGTGATCACCCTGGCATGGCCAACCGGCATGGCGGCCGAGGCGCTGGATGTGCTGGTGATCGCCCGGCGCCTGACGGCGATCGAGGCGCGCAAGGCGGGCGCGGCGCTGGCGCGGGCCAAGGGGGACAAGGCGTTGCTGGTGATGGCGGGCAATATGACCCGTGCGGCCGATCTGGCGCTGGGGCTGGCATTGCGCGATTACCGCTTTGACGCCCATAAAACGGATGCGAATGACGCGGATAACATGGCTGGCGATATAACTATCGCCCACAACCGGCCAGACGATATGGAACAGGCGCTGGCCCCCGGACTGGCCGTGGCCGAAGGGGTCCGCATGACCCGCGATCTGGTCAATGAACCGGCCAACGTCCTGACTACGGGCGAATTTGCCGACCGGTTGGTGGAAATGCAAAACCTTGGACTGAAGGTCGAGGTGCTGGAAGAGGATCAGCTTGAAAAGCTGGGCATGCGCACGCTGTTGTGTGTCGGGCAGGGGTCCGACAGCCCGTCAAAGGTTGTGGTGATGCAATGGAATGGCGGCGAAAAGGACGCGCCCCCTCTGGCGCTGGTCGGCAAGGGGGTGGTGTTTGACACAGGCGGCATCTCGATCAAACCGGCGGCGGGCATGGAAGATATGACCATGGACATGGGCGGTGCCGGCGTGGTCGCGGGCACCATGCGCGCGCTGGCGCAGCGCAATGCAAAGGCCAATGTCGTGGGGCTGGTCGGACTGGTGGAAAACATGCCATCGGGCAACGCGGTGCGCCCCGGTGATGTGATCCGGTCAATGAAGGGCGACACGGTCGAGGTCATCAATACGGACGCCGAGGGGCGTTTGGTTCTGTGCGACGTGATGTGGTACGCGCAGGAACGCTTTGAACCGGCGGGCATGATCGATCTGGCAACCCTGACGGGGGCCATCATCATCGGGCTGGGGCATGAAAACGCCGGGGTGTTTTCCAATGATGACGCGCTGTGCAACCGGTTTCTTAAGGCGGCAAAGGCCGAAGGCGAAGGGGCCTGGCGGATGCCGCTGGGGCAGGTCTATGACGATCTGTTGAAATCGCGCATTGCCGACATGAAAAACATCGGCGGGCGCGCGGCCGGGTCGATCACCGCCGCGCAGTTCCTGCAACGGTTCGTCAAGGATGAAACGCCCTGGATACATCTGGACATCGCCGGGGTTGCCCTGACCAAGACGGCCACGGATTATGCGCCCAAAGGGGCCACTGGCTGGGGCGTGATGGCGCTGAACCGGCTGGTTGCGGATATGTTCGAACAGGAGTGACCGGGACGTGGGCGCAGTATATTTCTATCACCTGACGCGCGCGCCGCTTGAGGTAACGCTGCCGGTCCTGCTGGGCAAGGCCCGCGCGGCGGGTTGGCGCATTATGGTGCGTGGCGTGGATCAGGGGCGCATGGCCCGGCTGGACGAAAACCTGTGGCAGGGGCCAGATGACGGGTTTCTGCCACATGGTCTGGCGGGGGGGCCGCATGATGCGGACCAGCCAATATTGCTAAGCTGTGATCCGGGATCAGATACAGGATCGCACACAGCAGTGGCCTGCCTCATGTGTATTGATGGCGCGCCGGTAAATGCGGATGAGGTGAACGCACTGGAACGGGTCTGTGTCCTGTTTGACGGCAATGACGAACAGGCCCTGCAACAGGCGCGGGGGCAATGGAAAACCCTGACCGATGCAGGCTGTTCGGCGCAATATTGGTCCGAAGCATCCGGGCGATGGGAAAAGAAGGCAGAGAAGTAGCGGGCACCAACCGCGTCACCGGGTCAGGACAAGCGCCTGACCGGTTATCTCAATCTTGCTCCAGCGTTGCAGGTAACTCATCCCCAGCAGAGATTGCTCCAGATCGCCCTGGTTGACCCAGGCGCGGATATTGCTGTCTGAAACCTGCCCCAGATCAGCCGTCTCAAGCCGAACAGGCGCTGTGCGCACCTCTCCGTTGGCCGTCATTGCCCGGCCGGTAAAGGCCAGGTCGCCAGGTTTCAGGCCAACCCGCGCCGCATCGTTTTGGGTCAGCACCACCTGGCTGGCCCCGGTATCGACCAGAAAATCAACCGCCACACCATTGATCATCAGGGTCACGTAATAATGCCCGTCCGGTGCGCGCGGCAATTCAACCGTGTTGCCATTCTGGGCGATGCTTTGACGTGGCCGGACCGTCTGGCGGATATCATCCCAAAGCCCAACGGCTGCGATCACCCCAAGAAAGATCAGCACCCATGCGACAGCCTGTTGCGTCAGCCTGCCCAGCGACTGGCGGTTGTGCACCACGAACCAGCCTGCCAGCACCACCAGCAGCAACACCAGATAGGCAAGGCGCGCAATGTCCGGGTCGTTCATGGCCTGGCCCCTTTTGCTGCATCATGCCCCCGATGTAAGGTGTCAGGCGGCAAATCCGAATTCACGCAGCCCATCCAAAATGAACTGGACCGCCAGCGCCGCCAGCAGCATCCCCAGCAAGCGGGTCACCACATTGATCCCGGTCTTGCCCAAAAGCCGCTCCAGAACCCCCGATAGAAGGAACATCGCCAGCACCATGCACAGCACGGCCAGCATCACACCAACCACCATTGCCAACCCTTCCAGCCCCGGCCTTTGACCGCTAAGAAGGATGACCGTGGCAATGGCCCCCGGCCCGGCAACCAGCGGAATGGCCAGCGGAAACACCGACGGGTCGGGGCGGTCTTCTTCGGCCTGACCTTCGCGCCGCTTTGTGCGCCGTTCAAACAACATGTCCAGCGCGGTCAGAAACAACAACGCCCCCCCCGCGACCCGAAACGCCGCCATCGAGATGCCGACAAACCCCAGAACCGTTTCGCCAAAGGCGGCAAACAGCGTCAGCAGACCAGCCGACACCAGACAGGCGCGAATGGCGATTTCCCGGCGTTCTTGTTTCGATGCGCCTTGGGTTAGCGCAACAAATGCCGGGGCAAGGCCAAGCGGGTCGATGATCACAAACAATGTGACAAAGGTGGAAATCAGGAATGTTGTGTCAATCATAGCCTCTCTGCCGCCTCCAGCTTTTCAAGGGCGGCCATCCAAAGGGCCTCGGCCCGGTCCAGCCCGTTCATTACCTCGGCATATTTTCCCTGCCAAACCGCTGCTTCGGCCTTGCGGGTGTCCTCGTAAATGGCGGGATCGGCCAACTTTACCGACAGCTTGTCGCGCATCCCGTTCAGCTTTTCGATCCGCGCCTCGCCTTTGCGCACCTCGGCGCGCAACCCCTGCATTGCATCACGCGACGGGCGCTTTGGTTTCTGGGGGGCGGGTTTTCCTGCGGGTTTATTGCGGGCCAGCAACAGGGACCGATAGGATTGCAGATCGCCCTCGTATGGCTTGACGGTGCCCTCGGACACCAGCCACAACCGATCCGCCACAAGGCTTAGCAGGTGCATGTCGTGACTGACCAGAATGACCGCGCCACTATAGGCGGTCAGCGCCTCGACCAGCGCCTCGCGGCTTTCGATGTCCAGGTGGTTGGTTGGTTCATCGAGGATCAGCATATGCGGTGCGTCGATGGTGGCCAGCAAAAGTGAAAGCCGTGATTTTTGTCCACCAGACAGACGACCGACTTCGGTATCAGCCTGATCAGCGCCCAGGCCAAAGCCCGCCATTCTGGCGCGCAGTTTTGCCTGACCCTCGCCGGGTCGCACGCGTTGCAGGTGCATCAGCGGGGTTTCATCGATGTACAGTTCATCAACCTGGTGTTGCGCAAAAAAGCCAATACGCAGTTTGTTTGAGTGGGTCATCTTGCCCGACATCAACTCCAGGCGCGCCGACAGCATTTTGGCCAGGGTGGATTTACCTTCGCCGTTCTTGCCAAGCAAGGCAATGCGATCGTCCTGGTCAATGCGCAGGTCCATGCCTCTCAGGACCACTCTATCGCCATAGCCCACCGATGCCCCCTCTGTGGCAATGATCGGCGGTGACATCTCTTCTGGTTCGGGGAAGGTAAACACAGTCCGCGCAGCGTCTTCAGGGGCGCGGATGGTCTCCATCTTCTCGAGCATCTTGACGCGGCTTTGCGCCTGTTTGGCCTTGCTTGCCTTGGCTTTGAAGCGGTCAACAAAACTTTGCAAATGGGCGCGGCGCAGGTCCTGCTTTTTGGCCGCCGCGGCCTGCACGGCACGATTGGCGGCGCGCTGGCGGGCAAACTGATCGTAATTGCCCGAATAATAGGTCAAACCTTTTTCTTCGAGGTGCAGAATGCCGCTGACCGAGCGGTTAAGCAGTTCCCGGTCGTGGCTGATGATGATGACCGTGTACGGGTATTTCACCAGATAGGCCTCGAGCCACAGCGCACCTTCAAGGTCAAGATAGTTGGTCGGTTCGTCCAGCAAAAGCAGGTCAGGTTCGGAAAACAGCACGGCCGCGAGGGCCACGCGCATGCGCCAACCCCCAGAGAAATCCGCGCAGGGGCGTAGCTGGGCCTCGGCGTCGAAACCCAATCCCTTGAGGATCGAGGCCGCGCGGGCCTCGGCTGACCAGGCGTCAATATCGGTCAGGCGGGTCTGAATGTCGGCGATCCGGTTCGGCTCGGTGGCGGTTTCTGCCTCGGCCAACAGCTCACAGCGTTCGATGTCGGCCGCCAGAACGGTATCAATCAGCGATACGTTGGACGCGGGGGCCTCTTGCGAGATGCCGCCGATTCGGGCCCTGCTGGGCAACGAGATTTCGCCCGATTCCAAGACCAGTTCGCCGTAAATCAGGCGAAACAGGGTGGTTTTCCCGGTGCCATTGCGGCCAATCAGGCCAACCTTGTGGCCATTGGGAATGATGGCGCTAGCGCCTTCGAACAGCGGGCGGCCTTGAACGGCGTAATTTATGTCATCTATACGTAGCATGACGCGCGGTTTGACGCAGCCGGGACCGGGTGTCAATCCGGCCCTTTCCAAGTGACGGCGCGCGTGCTAGGCGGCGCGCGACACATACGCGCAGGGGCATGGGGCCGATGCGCTGTAACAGGAGATAGTCGCATGACCCTTGAACGTACATTTTCGATCATCAAACCCGACGCAACCCGCCGTAACCTGACCGGCAAGATCAACGCCAAGTTCGAAGAGGCCGGCCTGCGGGTCGTCGCGCAAAAGCGCATCCACATGACCAAAGCACAGGCCGGCGTGTTCTATGGCGTGCATTCCGAACGTCCGTTCTATGATGAACTGTGCGAATTCATGTCCTCTGCCCCGGTTGTTGTGCAGGTTCTGGAAGGCGAAAACGCCATCACCCGCAACCGCGAAATCATGGGTGCCACCAACCCTGCCGACGCAGCACCGGGCACCGTTCGTGCCGATTTTGCCGAAAGCGTTGGTGAAAATTCGGTCCACGGTTCGGACGCACCGGAAACCGCCGCGGTTGAGATCGCCTATTTCTTTTCCGGTCTCGAACTGGTCGGCTGACAAACGCTTTAAGAAACTTTGGTAAATTCCGCGTTTAGGAAATTTACTACTGCTTTTTACTGTCGCTTTTTACTACTTCTTTTCGATCACACCGATCGTATCAAGGGCCGCTTCCAGATCGAAGCGGCCCTTGTCATATGAACCGGTCTTTATGCGGGCCTTGGTGATACGGGCCTTGATGGCATCGAACCGGATTCTTAGCGCGGCCTTTTCAGGCCCGCGACAATCGTTCCAGGGGCGCCCCTGCAACCCCATCACCAGAACATAGTAGCCGATGAAATGCGGTTTCATGCCGGTTTCCAGCAGCCGGGCATAGGCATCATCCGCGCCCATATCCCGCAGCATCTGCGCTGAATGGATGCCCGCCCGCGCGCAGGCCGCCTGATACACCGGGCCAAGGTTGCGTATGGAAGAGACGGGATCAGGCATGCGCATAACCCTATCGGGCGATTGCGGCGTTGTAAAATACGACAGGCGGCGATTGTTTGGGTTCCAAAAACCGATCCGATCGGTGATGCTGGGTCAACGGACACCAGGCAACGGAAAAACCGCATGACACGCAACGACCAGTCCGAACCGGGCGACAATATGCGCCAGATGGCACAGGAATTCATCCTGGCGACCCCGCCTGCGGAGTTCGTGGCCGATCCGTTTGCGATGTACGATGCCCTGCTGGCCCACGCGCCGGTATTACGCCAACCAGACGGGTCCGTGATAATCTGCCGTCACGCCGATCTGGACCGGATTTACCGGGATACAACGCTGTTTTCGTCGGACAAAAAGGCGCTGTTCGGCCCGGTGTTCGGGGTTGGTACGCCGCTTTATGAACACCACACCACATCGCTGGTGTTCTCGGACCCGCCGTTGCACACGCGGGTGCGCAAGATCATGACCTCGGCCCTGTCCCCACGCACGCTGGCGCGGATGGAACCGGGGCTGATTGCCACCGTCGATCACCTGATGGACACAATGCAGGCGCGCGGTGGGGCGGTTGACCTGATCGAGGATTTCGCCTCGTCGATTCCGATCCAGATCATCGGCAACCTGCTGGATGTCCCGATGGACGAACGCGGGCCGCTGCGTGACTGGTCGCTGTCGATCCTTGGGGCGCTGGAACCAAAACTGACGCCTGCGCAACTGGCAAAGGGGCAGGCGGCGGTCACGGCGTTCAAGGAATATCTGAGCGATCTGATCGCACGCCGTCGCGCCAACCCCGGTGATATGGAAACCGACGTTCTGACCCGGTTGATCCGGGGCGAGGGCGCGGATCAGCAATTATCTGAAATCGAACTGATCCAGAACTGTATCTTTATCCTTAATGCGGGCCACGAAACCACGACCAACCTGATTGGTAATGGCCTTGCGCTGATGCACGATTACCCGGACCAAAAGGCCCGCCTGCTGGCCGACCCGGACCTGATTGCGCCTGCGGTGGAAGAATTCCTGCGGTTTAGATCCCCCAATCAACTGGGCAACCGGGAAACCACGGCAGAGGTTGAAATTGGCGGGCTGCGCATTGCGCCCGGCACCAACCTGCATCTGTTCATGGGGGCGGCCAACCGTGATCCTGCGGTGTTTGATGCGCCCGGCACGCTGGATATCACGCGCAAACCAAACCGGCATGTGGCCTTTGCCGGTGGGCCGCATATCTGCGTCGGGCTGACCCTGGCGCGGATGGAAGGACGGATCGCCATTGGCCGGTTCCTGCACCGGTTCCCCGATTTCCAGTTGCTAAAGGGGCGCCGTTCCGGTGGCCGGATGCGGTTTCGGGGCTATGCAGCCTTGCCTGCGCAGTTAAGCTAGGAACAATCCAACGCCGGGCATTTTGAAAAAATGCCAGCCCCCGCCCGCCCCACGGCGGGGGCTTTTGCGACGGTGCATTTGGTTGATCCGCAATCTGTTTTCGCAGGGTGGTGAACTTGGCCGTTGTAATGCAGGCCCCCACCCGGGCGGGGGCTGACATTTTTTCAAACCAGATGGGTTATTCAGAGGTTCCCTAAAGAGGAAGATACCCTAAGGGGATCAGCCGCCCCAGGTGCGCACAACGCCGCAATCCATATGGGTAAAGTTCGAGCGAGAGTAGCGCCCAACACCGCCCGCGCTACAGGCTGTTGCGGCGCGCGCCACTTGGCTGACCGAACGCGAAGACAGGCGCAGATCGGCGGCCTGACCCGTCATGTGCAGGGAATTTTTGGCCACGGCACGCGACCGGCGGCGCAGCATGGCATTGGTTGCCGGGCTGCGATAGCCGGACAAAAGCATGTAAGGTTCGTTTGCATCCAACAGGTTATGAGAGGCGGCCATGATATCAAGGGTGCGCAGATCAATCGTCTTGACCTGATCCGTGCGCCAGTCGCGCATGAAATAGTTCACTTCCTTGACCGCGCCCTTGATGTATTTGCCGTCGATCCAATAGATCATGTCGATCCGTTCGCCCGTACGACCGGAATACATGCGGATACGGCGAATATCGCCACTGCCGCGCAAAAAGCCAGCTGCCTTTGAAAATGTGGGTGCCGCCACGAGTGTCGTTGCCGCGAACGCCCCCAAAAGAGTGCGCCGAGTCATACCCGTCGTTATGCCCGTCATGTTTGATTTTGTCATATTACCGCGTCGTCCCGTACGCCAATGTTCCTGCCGGCACGCGATGTTACGCACGCCACTAAATGTCCATCCCCAGACAGAAATTTTATGGCACAGGTCGAGTCGCCAGCCAAGTTTTCATTTTGGCAAGTTCTGAATATTAAGGATTTTCGGCGATTTTTTGCGCAAATGGGGGTAATCAGGACTGGACACCGGGTATCATTGGCACGATGCACGACAGGTGTAATGGCGCACCAATGTCTGGCCAAATGCGTATCTGACTATTTTGTGAATGGACATGGGGGGCGTGCATCCACAAAATCACACAACACTTTTTTCATTTTATTATTGCCCCGTTTTCCAAGGATACATCCAGATGAGTAAGCTGCTGCTGAAATCGTTCGCCAGACCTGTTTCGGGGATGATCGCAATTATTGGTACGGCCCTGATCCTGTCAGGGGCCCCGGCGGCCCCCGCCCAGGCGCAGGTCACGGCCTTTAAACAGGCAGTGGCCGAGGCGGCATCGGTGGATGATCAGGTGGCGGCCTATTACCGGACCCACAATTACCAACCCCTGTGGACCGGCGAAGGTGACGCATTCAGGGCCCGGCGCGCGGCGCTGATGCAGGCGCTGGCCGGGGTCGATCTGCACGGGTTGTCGCCCGCACGTTATGACGCCAATGCACTGATGAACGCGATGCGCGACGTGCGCAGCACCCGCGATCTGGGACTGATCGAGGTCGCGCTAAGCAATGCCTTTGTTAATTATGCCAGCGATGTTCAG
>DAOUPC010000124.1 GCA_030626365.1 Paracoccaceae bacterium | reverse complement strand
TTCTGGGGGTCGCATTCCTTAGTTTTCTGACCAAGGTTGGCATTTACGGCACGTTTGCCGGGCTGGTGTTTACCCATGTGATCATCATCATGCCCTATGCGCTGCGGCTGGTTCTGTCGGCGGTCACGGGCATGGACCGCTCGGCCGAAAGTGCCGCCGTGTCGCTGGGTGCCTCGAACTGGACGGTCTTTCGCCGGGTCACCATTCCGATGATCATTCCGGGTATTGCGGGGGGCTGGGTGTTGTCGTTCATCACCAGCTTTGACGAGGTCACGATGACCGTATTCGTTGCCTCGCCCAGCACCACGACCCTGCCTGTGCGGATGTATGAACATATCACCGAAACCATCGATCCGCTGATTGCGTCCCTGTCGGCCACGATGATATTTCTTACCATCATCCTGATGGCCATTCTGGATCGCTTTTTCGGGCTTGATAATATCCTTGTGGGCAAAGGAAAGTGAGCGACGCGCAGTCAGTATTCACCAACATTTCCGGGCAGGACGGCCAAACGGTTGATGTGCTGTTCGAAGGCAAGCCCCTGCAATTGCGTCACGGCGTCAGCGTCGCGGCCGCACTGCTTGAGGCGGGGGTCCGTCATTTTCGTGACACGCCAACCAACGCCGCCCCGCGCGCGCCGTTTTGCATGATGGGGGTCTGTTTTGACTGCCTGATGGTGATTGACGGCCTTGCCAATCAGCAGGCCTGTATGGTCCAGGTGTCCGAAGGCATGACAATCGCGCGCCAGTCAAACCTGTCCGGGCCCGTCCTGAACGCCCCGGATATCACGAAGATGCACCCATGACGGGCTGCCATGACATCATTGTTATCGGGGCAGGACCGGCCGGAATGGCGGCGGCCCGCATCGCGGCGCAGCATGGCGCGGATACGCTGGTTCTGGACGAACAGCCGGGCCCCGGCGGGCAGATATACAGGGCCATTGAAACACCCGCAAACCGCCAGCGCCCCGAGTTGGGCAAATCTTATGCGCAGGGGTTTGATCTGGCGCAGGGGTTGCGCGAAAGTGGTGCGCGGTATGTCGCGCAGGCGTCGGTCTGGCAGGTGTCGGCGGATCGTCAGGTTGGCTATTGCGTTGAGGGCGCGGCGCATCTGGTTTCGGGTCGCCAGATCATTCTGGCGGGCGGGGCACAGGAACGCCCGATGCCTGTGCCGGGCTGGACATTGCCGGGGGTAATGACCGCCGGTGCTGCGCAGATCATGCTAAAGGATTCCGGTCTGTCCATAAGGGATGCGGTTTTTGTCGGCACCGGCCCGCTTTTGTATCTGATCGTGCATCAGTATCTAAGTGCGGGAATCCCGGTAAAGGCGGTGATTGATCTGACGCCAGCGGGCAATTACATCCGGGCAATTCCACATCTTCCCGGTGCCCTGCACGCGGCATCGCGCCTGTTTGACGGCTGGCGCTGGCAGCGCCAGATCGCCCGCTGCCGCGACACGGAATATGTGCGCGGCGTGTCTGATATTCGTATCTGTGGCGATACCGATGTCACGGCGATTGAATACCTTAAAGGCGGCAAATGGGGCCGGATCGATTGCCAGAACATCCTGTTGCATCAAGGTGTTGTGCCAAATCTGAACATGCCGGTTGCGGCAGGGTGCGATACGGTCTGGAACGACGGGCAGGCCTGTTGGAACATCGCGGTTGATGACTGGTTCCGCTCTAGCGTTGCGGGCATTTACGTGGCCGGGGATGGCGCGGGGATCGGGGGCAGCATCGCGGCCGAAAATCAGGGGGCGATTGCGGCGATTGGTGCGCTGGAACGCCTTGGCCGGATTAACCCACAGACCCGTGAACGCCTTGTGCAGCCCTTTCGGAAAACCCTGCGCCGTGAAATGGCGGCACGGCCATTTCTGGAAACCCTGTTCCGCCCGCCTGAAAATACGCGCATCCCGCAGGATGACAGCACAATTGTTTGCCGCTGCGAGGAAATTACCGCTGGCGATATTCGTGAACTGGTTCGCATGGGCCACACCCGCCCGAACCAGATCAAAAGTTACAGCCGCTGTGGCATGGGGCCATGTCAGGGCCGGTTCTGCGGGCTGACCCTGACCGAAATGCTGGCCGATCTTACCAAAACGCCGGTTGCTGAGGTGGGATATTACCGTTTGCGCGCGCCGGTCAAGCCGCTGTCGCTTGCGGAACTGGCAGGTCTGGATCAGACGGGTGAGGGGCCGGAATGACATCCGCGCCCCCCTCAACCGCCATGATGGCAGACGCGATTGTCATTGGTGGTGGCTTGCATGGCTGTTCAACCGCGTTGCATCTGGCGCGGCGTGGCCTGTCGGTCCGGGTGCTGGAAAAGGACCATGTGGGGCGTCATGCTTCGGGGGTGAATGCCGGGGGGGTGCGCCGTTTGGGGCGTGATCTGGCCGAGGTGCCACTGTCGGTGGCGTCGGCGCAAATGTGGCATGATATCGAAAATCTGGTGGATGATGATTGCGGGTTTGTTGCGTCCAGCCAGATCAAGCTGGCCGCCAGTATGGATGACCTTGAACAACTGGGCGCAAGGGCAGGGCAGGTGCGCGCGCTTGGTTTTGAACACGAGGAAATCATCGACAGGCAGACCCTGCTGGATCTGCTGCCGGCTGTGTCACCCGATTGCGTTGGTGGCATGATCGTGCGGGGTGACGGGTCGGCCAACCCGTACCGGACGGTTCAGGCGTTTCGGCGCAAGGGTGAAAACCTGGGCGTTGTGTTCCATCAGGAAAGCGGCGTGCAAAAGATCACCCGCAAGGGGGGCATTTGGCAGGTGCAAACCGGGGCGGGCACATTTCAGGCGCAAAATCTGGTGAACTGCGCCGGGGCGTGGGGGGGCCGGGTTGCGGCCATGCTGGGTGACAGTGCGCCGGTTCAGGCGCGCGCGCCGATGCTGATGATTACCGCCCGCATGGCGCCGTTCATCGATTGTGTGGTCGGCGCGCATGGTCGCCCGCTTTCGTTCAAGCAGTTTGCCAATGGCACGGTGCTGATTGGTGGCGGATACGAGGGCCGGGCCGAGGCCGACACCAACCTGACCCATCTGGATTACGCCGGCCTTGCCGCCAGTGCCGCGACCGCCACCCGGTTTTTCCCGATCATGAAAACCGCCCGTGTTGTGCGCAGCTGGGCCGGGATCGAAGGGTTCATGCCTGACAATATCCCGGTGATCGGGCCGGGCCGGGCCGCAGGGGTATTTCATGGTTTCGGGTTTTCGGCGCATGGGTTTCAGCTTGGTCCCATCGGCGGAAAAATC
The DNA here is from genome assembly GCA_030626365.1 of Paracoccaceae bacterium. Taxonomy (GTDB): domain Bacteria; phylum Pseudomonadota; class Alphaproteobacteria; order Rhodobacterales; family Rhodobacteraceae; genus NVQY01. The sequence continues at coordinate 4,587 of DAOUPC010000124.1, read as the reverse complement.
CTGAGCGATCTGGTGATTGACGGCCAGACGGACCTGCCGATTGACGCCTTTTCGATTGACCGGTTTCGCGGTCCTTAGGGTCCTGTCCCTAACCAAGTTCGGCAAAGCGCCCCTTGTAAATCGTGCGCGGCGGGATCAGGTCCGGCTCAACCATGATCAGGTCTGCTTTTGTGGTTCCGGCATCGAAATATTCGTATGCCCGCGCGATCAGCTTGTCCGAGTTTTGCCGCACCATATGCACCGGAAACTGAAGGAACGCGCCAAACGGGTCATAATCGTAACACCCGATCACACAGTCATCAAAGGCTTGCGGGGGCAGGGTCACGAAATAGCTTAGCGCGCCCTCGAATGCCGTCAGGGAATTGACGAACAGCCCCGCCGGAAGCCCGCCAAGCCGGTCACAAAGGGCTTTTACCTCGCGTGTGGCCTGACCGGGGGCATAGCCACAGGCGATGATCTGATCCCCGGAAATATCCCCGGATTCGTGGGTGACGGTCTTGCGAAAGGCCTCGACCCGGCGGGCACTGGCATAGTCGTCCGTGTCACCACCGATGAAATAGGCGCGCCCGCGCAACGGGTCATCCAGTTTCGGCATGGTCTGCAAAATCTTGCGACTAAGAAGTTCGGCCCCAAGGTGGTTGTCACTGACCACCGAGGGGGCCAGTTTGCCGGGCAGGTCGATATAGATATGCGGCACGTTGGCGGCGATACATATTTCGCTAAGGGCATCCGGGTTGGTGGCCCCCGTGATGAACAGCGAATCGACCGCATAGGAAATCAGGGTTTCAACGGTTCTGATTTCCTCTTGCGGGTCGCGCAGGGTGCTGGCGATCACCGGGCACAGGCCGCGATCACGGGCGTGGGCCTCAAAGCTTTGGCTCATCGAGGAAAAGAACCGGTTGTCGTGAACCGGCAGGATCATCCCCACCAGACCTGATCGGGCCTTGCGCAGGCCGCGCGCCTGAAGATTGGCGGAATAGCCTTGTTGTGTCGCGATTTTCTGGATTTTCTTTGCGGTTTTTTCACCGATCCGGCGGGCTTTCCAGGTGCCGTTAAGGGCGGCACTTACCGTCGACGGCGACGCGCCGCTCAATTTGGCGATGTCATAGATTGTCGGTTTTTGCCTGCTTCCGGTCATCTGAAATCGAGGTCCTGATCGTCTGTCACACGAATTGTCTTGACTAGTTTGGGATTATTTGGTGCGTTATGCAATATCGATTGTGCTGAATGTCTTCTGATTATCAAAAGAACCGTTTGTCAGAAAATATACCTGGGTTCATGCAAATGGGCCTTTGCGCCACTCACGCAGGACAATCGATTGCGCAAACTGTCTGGCGTTGTTCCGACAAGTCTCTGGGAGGAAAAGATGAAGAAACTCACAACCGTATTGGCAGGTGCTGCGCTTGCCGTGTCGCTTGCGTTCAGCGCGCAGGCGCAGGCGCAGGACAAGCCAACCATGGGGGTTGTCGTCAAGATTGGCGGTATCCCGTGGTTCAATGCAATGGAAACCGGCATCCACGAGATGGGCGCGAAACTGGGCATCGAGGCGACAATGATCGGCCCGACCAGCGCCGACCCTGCATTGCAGGTCCGCGCCATCGAGGATCTGATCGCCAAGGGTGTCGACATCATCGGCGTGGTACCAAATGACGAGGCCGCGCTTGAGCCGGTTTTGGCCAAGGCAATGGCCGCCGGGATCAAGGTTGTTGCCCACGAAGGCCCCGGCCTGAGCAACGTTGACTGGGATTTTGAACTGGCATCGGCCAAGGGTTTCGGTGAAACCCACGCTGAAATGCTGGCCACGAAAATGGGTGGCGCAGGTGAATATGCGATGTTCGTCGGTTCACTGACCGTGCCGCTGCACAACGCATGGGCCGATTTTGCCAATGCCTATATTGCGGACAAGTATCCTGACATGAAGCTGATCGGCGAGCGTTACGGCGTAGCCGAAAGCGTCGATGACAGCCGCAAGACCGCGCTTGACCTGATGGCCGCCAATCCTGGCCTTAAGGGGTTTCTCGCGTTTGGCAGCCAGGGACCGATCGGGGCCGGGCGTGCGATTGAAGAGCGCCGGATGATTGGTCAGGTTCACGTGCTTGGGCCATTTTCACCGGGTCAGGGCCGCAAGCTGGTCAAAAGCGGGGCCATCGCCGGTGGGTTCATGTGGAACCCGGCCGAAGCTGGCCGCGTATTCGTGACCATGGGCCGGATGCTGCTTGATGGTACCGAAATCACCGAAGGCACCGACATTCCGGGTCTTGGTGTTGTCAGCCCCGATGTTGCGGGCAAGGACATCATCACCAACAACCTGATCGCGATCAACGCGGACACGGTTGATGGTCTGGCCGATCTGGGTCTGTAATCGCTTTTGGTGGGGGCCGCATTGTTGCGGCCCCTGCCGACCTGACACGGCGCAGAAAACCTGCGCCGCACATGACTTTCAAATTCCAACGCTTTTTACAGGATAATTGCTCATGGCTTCTCTTTACACATCTGCCCTGCGTGAACTTGAAGGCGTTTTTGACCGCCTGAATGATGATGACGTGGACAAGGCAAACGAAATGATTGCCAAGGCCAACAAGATCGTTGTCTTTGCGGGCGGGCGTGAAAAGCTCCAGATCATGGGGTTTGCCATGCGGCTTTATCATATGGGGCTGGATGTGGCGGTCGAGGGCGACATGACAACGCCGCCGGTGGGCAAGGGGGATTTGTTCATCGTGACCATTGGTCCGGGCGAAATTTCAACCGGACTGGCGCTGTTGAATGTTGCCAAAAAGGCTGGCGCAAACATTCTGTTCATTACCGCGCAACCCGATGGGCGCGGCGCGGATTACGCCGATTTCGTGCTGACCCTGCCGGCCCAGACGATGGCCGACGATCAGGGCACGGCCAAGACATCGGTCCTGCCGATGGGGTCGCTGTACGAAGGCGCGCTGTTCATCCTGTTCGAAATCATGATCCTGAAACTGATCGATAACCTTGGCATCACCCCCGAGGCCATGCGCGCCAACCATACCAATATGGAATAGGTGCCGGTTTGATCCCCGATGCAGACCCAGACGCCGCCATTCCGGCACTATCGTTCCGGCATGTGTCCAAGGTGTTTGGCGGGATACATGCGCTGGATGATGTGTCGTTCGAGGTGGCCCCGGGCGAGGTGCATTGCCTTGCCGGTGAAAACGGCTGTGGCAAAAGCACCCTGATCAAGATCATCACCGGCGTCTATACGCCGGAACCGGGCGTCGAGATGGCGTTTTTTGGCCAGCCCGAGACATCCGTCACCCCCAAGGATTCGCGCCGGCACGGTATTGCGGTTATCTGGCAGGATCTGGCCCTGTTCCCGGAAATGACCGTGGCCGAAAACATCGCCTTTGAAACCATGCTGGGCAGCCAGTTGCGGCTGATCAATCACAAGGCCCTTGCCCGAAAGGCCGCCGATGCGCTGGCCTCGCTTGGGGTTGATATCGACCTTGAGGCGCGCCTGAACACCCTGCCGATTGCCCAACGACAGATCGTCGCGATTGCCCGCGCGCTGGTCAGTGACGCGCGCCTGATCTTTATGGATGAACCCACCGCATCGCTTACCCAGTCGGAAACCAACCATCTGCTTAAGGTGGTGCGCACCCTGTCGGGGCGCGGCGTTTCCATTGTGTTTGTCAGCCACCGTCTGGCCGAGGTGCTGGACATTTCGACCCGCGTAACCGTGCTGCGGGATGGAAAACTGGTCGGGGTCTATCCGACCAAGGGCATGACCCAGTCGCACCTGACCGAACTGATGACCGGCAAGACGTTTGACACCGCTGTCGCCGCACAAGACAAATCCGCCGCCCCCCCGGTTCTGGAAATCCGCGATCTGCGCCGCGAGGGCGAATTTGACGACATCACCCTGACGATCCGCAAGGGAGAGGTCCTGGGCCTGACCGGTCTGATCGGGGCAGGGCGCACCGAACTGGGGCACACGTTGTTTGGCATGACACAACCCGATGGCGGCACGATACAGCTTGGTGGTGAAACCCTGCGCCTGCGCTCTAACCGCGATGCGGTCGCGGCCGGTATCGCCTATGTGTCCGAGGACCGCCTTTCACTGGGGCTGGTTCAGGATCAGTCGATCGAAGACAATCTGGTGTTGCCCGTTCTGCCCCGTATTTCCGGGAAAAACGGGCTGATTTCAAACCAGAAGAAACAGGATATGGCCCGCCACTGGATCAGCGAACTGGCCGTCAAGATTGGCCAGCAAAAGGATGCGGTATCGACCCTGTCGGGGGGCAATCAGCAACGGGTGGTGCTGGCCAAATGGCTGGCCACCGCCCCCCGCGTTCTGATCCTTGACAGCCCGACCGTGGGGGTCGATGTGGGCGCGCGCGCCGGAATTTTCCAGATCGTGCGGGCGCTGGCCGAACAGGGGCTGGCCATCCTGATGATCTCGGACGAGGTGCCCGAGGTCTATTTCAACGCTGACCGGGTTTTGCATATGTCAGACGGCACGATTGCGGGCGAATACGACCCGCAAAAGATCACGCTGCGCGCGTTGGAGGAAGCTGTTTATGGCTAATTTTCTGCGCAATTATCCGACCGAAACCCGCCTGC
>DAOUPC010000276.1 GCA_030626365.1 Paracoccaceae bacterium | reverse complement strand
CAAAGGGGGATATGACCTATTCCCGGTTGCGCGACGATGCCGATAATAACAACTGGTCAGATGTGGAAATAGACCCGGATCAGTATGTCGCCATCATGTATTCATCGGGCACCACCAGCCATCCCAAAGGCGTGGTCCTGACCCATCGCGGTGCGATCAATGCGGTGTTCACCTGGGCCATGCAGGCAGCACTTGCGCCGCTTCTGGACCCGCCGCCCGCAGATGCCCCACCTGCCCCGCGCCCCTCGGCGTTGGTGGCAACACCCTTGTTTCATGTCACGGCAACCCATCCTTTGTTATTGCTCAGCCTGCCGGCCGGGGCCAAGCTGACGCTGCTTTACAGATGGGATGCAGACCATGCTGCGCAGGTGATCGAGGCCGAAAAAATCACGCGTTTTCTTGGGGTTCCGACCCAATCCGCCGATCTGATCGAGGCCGCCAAACGTCAGGGTCTGGCGCTTGAATCGTTGGATTATCTTGGCTCTGGCGGGGCCAAACGCCCGCCGGTTCAGGTGGCGGAACTGGCGCGCCGCTTTCCAAACGCACAAATTGCCACCGGATGGGGCATGACCGAAACCAACGCCAATGGCATCGGCATGGTCGGTCAGGATTACCTTGAACGTCCCGCCGCGACGGGGCGGCTTTACCCTCCGGTTCAGGAATTGCGGTTTCTGGATGATGACGGCCAGGAAGTGGCCATTGGGGAAATCGGGGAAATCACGGTGAAAAGCCCCTGTAACATGCGGTGTTACTTGAATAAACCCGATGAAACAGCCGAGGTATTCCAGGATGGATGGCTGCGCACCGGTGATCTGGGGCGGATCGATGCCGACGGGTTTGTCACCATCGTCGATCGCAAGAAAAACATCATCATCCGGGGTGGCGAAAACATTGCCTGTCTGGATGTCGAGGCCGCCCTGCATCGCCATCCCGCCGTGGCCGAGGCCTGCGTTTTTTCCCTGCCGCATGACCGGCTGGGCGAGGTTGTTGGCGCGGCGGTGCAACTGCGCCCCGGAATGGATGTTACGCAGGCAGAACTGATCACCTATCTGGGCGAACATATTGCCCGCTTTAAACTGCCCGCGCAGGTCTGGTTTCAAACCAACCCCCTGCCCCGCGCCGCCACCGACAAGATTGATCGCCGGCGGTTGCGCGCCGATTGCCTGGCCACATGTTTGGTCAATGAAAGTGAGATAAGCCATGGGAATGTTTGACCTTTCCGGTCGTATTGCGGTTCTGACCGGGGCCTCGAAGGGTATGGGGCTTGAGATGGCCAAAGGGCTGGCGATGCAGGGCGCGCAGGTGGTGATTTCTGCCCGCAAACTGGCCCCGCTGGAACAAGCGGCCGAACAGATCAACCGCGAGGTTGGCCGCGATTGTGCCATTCCGATCGCCTGTAATATTGGCCAGAAGGCACAGTTGCAGGACTTGATCGAACAGACCCGCACCCGTGCCGGGCCGATTGACATCGTGGTCGGGAATGCCGGGGTGAACCCTTATTATGGGCCCACGTCGCAAATTCCTGATGATGCCTATGAAAAAACCATGACCGCCAATGTGCAATCCAACCTGTGGCTGGCGCAGATGGCGGTGCCCGACATGATCGCCAAAGGGGCCGGGTCGATGATGTTCACGTCGTCGGTTGGGGCGTTCAAACCGTCGGCGATGCTGGGCACTTATGGCATATCAAAGCTGGCGCTGATCGCGCTGGTGCGCAATCTGGCCGCAGAATTCGGGCCCTCGGGTGTGCGGGTCAACGCCATTTGCCCCGGCCTGATCCGCACCGATTTTGCCCGCGAGTTGTGGAACAATCCAGAGGCGGCGGAACGTGCGCGCAATGACATCCCGCTGCGCCGCCTGGGCGAGGCGGACGATCTGGCCGGGGTGGCGGTTTTTCTGGCATCAGACGCCAGCCGATATATGACCGGACAGGCGCTTACCGTCTGTGGCGGAACCAACATGTGGACGTAAGGGATTGATATGAAACTGAAAGATAAAATCGTTGTGGTCACGGGCGCGGCCAGCGGTATTGGCGCGGCGATGGCGAAATGCTTTGCCGGGGCGGGTGCGAAAAAGGTCATTTGTGCCGATATAAACCTTGAGGGCGCGACGGAAACGGCCGCGAAAATCGACGGGTTGGCGATTGGTGTCAATGTCGGGAACGAGGACGAAATCAAGGCGCTGATCAAGCGGACCGAGGCAGAGGCAGGTCCGATCGATCTGTTTTGTTCCAATGCCGGTATCCTGACCCTTGGCGGGGTCGAGGTGCCCAACGAAGACTGGCAGCGGATATGGGATATCAACGTGATGAGCCACGTCTGGGCCGCCCGCCATGTGGTGCCGGGGATGATTGAACGTGGCGGTGGTTATCTGCTGAATACCGCCTCGGCGGCGGGGTTGCTGAACCAGGTGGGGGCCGCCCCATACGGGGTCACCAAACACGCCGCGGTCGGGTTGGCCGAATGGCTGGCGATGACCTATGGGGATCAGGGGATTGGCGTTTCGGTGCTGTGCCCACAGGCTGTGCGATCTGAAATGACCCGTGGACTTGAGGGGTCCGTGGCCGCCCTTGACGGGTTGATGGAGCCAGAGGAAGTCGCCAGTGATTGCCTGCAAGGCATTGAAAACAACGAATTCCTTATCCTGCCCCACGAAGAGGTATTGGGATATATCCGTGCCAAGGCGCAGGATTACGACCGCTGGATTGGTGGTATGCAGAAACTGAATCGGCGGTTCGGGCCGGGCTCTGATCAGGGTTAAGGCCCCGTTAATCCACCTGATGCACTTCGATCACGTTGCCATCGGGGTCGTAAAAGAAAATCTGGTGCCACCCGGCCACGGCCGTGTTACCCCAGTCTGAATAGGGCACGCCCTGTGCCGTAAGGTGCGCCTTGAATGCGGCCAGATCGTCGGTGCGATAGGCGATGTGCCCGCGCGCCACCGGGTTGACGATATGCCCGGTCTTGAACCCGGCCTGTATGTCACGCTGGGCCAGATGGGTCTGGATTTTTCCATCGCTGACGATGGCCACGTCGCCGGCATAGCCTTTGGTCTTATCCAGCGCTGGCAGATCATGCTGCGGCACATCAAGGCGCAGAATATCACGATAGAAAATATCCATTCTTTCAACGTCTTCTGTTGAAAGGTTGATGTGATGCAAGGTCAGTTTCATGATGGTTTATCCGTTTTGGGCCGCAAGGGGCGCATCAGCCCCTCTTGTGCGACGCTGGCCACCAGAACCCCGTCTTGGGTATAGATCGACCCGCGGTTGAACCCGCGCGCGCCACCGGTAAATGGCGCATCCATCGTATAAAGAT
>DAOUPC010000184.1 GCA_030626365.1 Paracoccaceae bacterium | reverse complement strand
GCATCGGCCTGTGCCTGCCCGTCGCCCTGCATGGCGCAAACCAGGATCAGCAATCCACCATCGATCTGCCCGATGACGTGCCCGTCAACGGTGACGCTGGCCGATGTGACGCGTTGGATAAGGGCGCGCATGGTGGTGTCTCCTTTTATTTTCCGGCGGTCTGGTGGCGGTTTACCGGGTGATCTGGTGGGCCTAGCCGCGCCAATCCACAAATGTGCCCAGATCGGCGCGATCTGTGCGAAAGCTGTTGGCCGGATGGTCCGGGTCGCCATAGCCGAACGATATGGCGCACAGGATATGGCGGTCGTCGGGAATGTCGAAATACCTGTGCAGAAAACCCCCGTAAGAGGCCACCGCCGCCTGGGCAATGCTGGCCACACCCCGTGCCTGCGCGGCAAGGGAAAAGCCGGTGATGAAGCTGCCACAATCGATCGCCCCATAAAGGCCAAGCTCTGCCGGGGTGGACAGGATGGCGCAATGCGGGGCCCCGAACAGGGTAAAGTTTTCCATCATCTGGCGGGCCGACCCGGCGCGATCGCCTTTTTGCACGCCCACTGCCTTGTATAATTGCCAGCCAGTGGTGCGGCGGCGGTCCTGATAGACGCCTGTGTAGCTGGCCGGGAACGGCAGGTCCGGTTTGGGGCTGGCGGTGATCATTTCCTGTTGCAGGGCCGCGCGAAATCGGTCGGTTTCGGCCCCGCTGGTCAGGGCGATATCCCACGGCTGTGCGTTGCACCACGATGGCACGCGCCGCGCGGTGGCGATGATCTGTTCAATCGTGGGGCGGGGCACCGGGTCGGGGCGAAAGGCCCGGCAGGAATGGCGCGCCGCAAACAGGGCATCCAGTTCGTCAGGGGGCATGGTTGTGGGGGTGTTCATGGGGGAAATATGCCAGCCTATTGGTTGGTTGCAATCAGATAACCGACACCGGCGGCCACCAGTAATGCCAGCGTCACGGCGATGGTGATTTTCAGCGCGGACCACGGGCGTTCGCCCTGAACCCGCCCCGTGCGCCCGTTGATCACAAAGCGATAGGTTTCACCGCGATACTTATAGGCGGCCAGCCATACGGGCAGCAGGATATGCTTGAACGTTACGTTCGACACGTCGGTGTCGATGTCGTGGATGCGCTGGCGGTCGCCACCGATGTCAAAGCGCACGTCGCGTTCAATGACCCGTGCCATGTGCTGGCGGGCCTGGGCATAGCCATCGGCCAGCTCAACAGTATAGGCCTCGGCGCGGAACCCGGCCAGATATTGCGGCTGATAGGGTTCCAGCGCCGGCAAATCCCACGGCTCAAGCGCGTCGGTGTACCGCTTGGGCAGGCTGTGCGAGGCCAGAACCAGAACGTCGTCAAAGAACCGCGCCACCCGCCCGGCGGCGGCACGCCAGCGGATCTTGGCGACCTTTTCCTGCACCGATTTTCCATCGCGGGTCACGGTGCGGGTTTCATAGTAAACCGTGCCCTGTTCGCCGCGGTAATCGGATTTGGTGTCGGCATCAAAGGTCCAGTAGGGCACATAGATACCCTGCATCCTGCGCCCCTTTCTGGCATATTGTTTCAGCCCGTTTGGCGCGAACCAAAGACGGCCCAGCCAGTCGGCCATTGCCTTGTGGGCGGTGCGTTCATCAACGCTGAACGGCAGCACGCCGCGTGGTTTGATATGGCGGCTGGTGCCGGTATCGGTGACAACCGGCGTGGCGCAGAACGGACATTCGGCGGCATGGGTGTCGGGGTCAAATTCGATCTGGGCGGCGCAGTTGGGGCAGCTCAGGACACGAATTTCCTCTATCTCGGACTCGGGCAGCTTATCGGTACTGGCGGCGGTGAAATCCAGCTCGCTCAGCGTCGCCCCTTTCCAGGGGCCAGCGGCAATGGGCTGGGAATGTCCGCAGTGGTCACAGCTCAGCGTACCATTGCCCGGATCAAACCGGTAATCACTGCCGCATTGGTCGCAGGGAAAGCGGTGTTCCTGGCTTTCGGTCATATCGTGCCCCATTTCCCCAAAGGTGATGCGTCTTTGGTGATACAATGGATTGTCCGGGGGGGATGATCAATGGCGCACGGTCCGGCACCAACGGGCACAAACAAATCAGGCCGGGCATATTCCGCCCGGCCTTTGTTCTTTACCTGCCCAATGGCTCAGGCGGCGGCGGCCTCTGGGGCAAAGCGGGTGTAAAAGGACTGACCCTTTGCCGCCATCTCGCGCAGCAGGTCGGGACAGGCGAACCGGTCGCCGTATTTGGCCTGCAACTGGTCACAGCGTTCTGCCGCATAGGGTGTGCCGATGATGTCCAGCCAGCTGAACGGCCCCCCCGACCACGGCGCAAAGCCCCAGCCCAGAATGGCCCCGACATCGCCTTCGCGGATGTCCTCAAGGACGCCCTCTTCCAATGCGCGCACTGCCTCAAGAACCTGGGCGAACATCAGACGTTCCTGTACCTCGATCAGGTTGGGTTGTTCATCGGCCAGCGGGTATTTGTCGTGCATACCCTTCCAGTATCCCTGACGCTTGCCCTTTTCGTCATACTCGAAAAAGCCAGCCTTGGCCTTGCGCCCCAGACGCCCCAGATCTTCCATCCAAAAGATCAGGTCGTCCGCTTCGCTGGCCGGATAGGCATTGCCCATCGCCGCCTTGGTGGCGCGGGCAATCTTGGCCCCCAGATCGATGCTGGTTTCATCCGTCAGTTGCACAGGCCCAACCGGAAAGCCCAACTGGCGCGCCGCACTGTCAACCATCGACGGGGCGACCCCTTCGGTAAGCATCCGCGCGCCTTCGTTGACGTATGGGATGATACAGCGGTTGGCGTAAAAGAACCGCGCATCGTTGACCACAATCGGGGTCTTGCGGATCTGGCGGACGTAATCCAGCGCCTTGGCAACCGCGCGTGGTCCGGTTTCACCGCCTTTGATGATCTCGACCAGGTACATCTTTTCGACCGGCGAAAAGAAGTGGATACCGATGAACTGTTCGGGGCGTACCGATGCCTTGGCCAGATCGCTGATCGGCAAGGTCGAGGTGTTCGAGGCAAATATGCAATCGTCGCCAACGATTGCCTCGACCTTTTTGGTCATGTCGGCCTTGACGCCCATGTCCTCGAACACTGCCTCGACGATCAGATCACAGCCTTTCAGCTGTTCAAGGTCAGGGGTGGCGGTGATCAGGCCCAACAGGGCCTCTTTCTTTTCCGGGGTGGCCTTTTTGCGGGCAATTCCCTTGTCCATGTAGGTTTCCGAATAGGCCTTGCCGCGATCCGCGCTTTCCTGATCGCGATCCACCAGCACAACTTTGATACCGGCCAGGGCCGAGACCAGTGCAATACCGGCCCCCATCATACCTGCACCCAGCACGCCAACCTTCTTGACCCGCTGATCAGGCACGCCGTCAGGTCGCACAGCGCCCTTTTCCAACGCTTCCTTGTTCAGGAACAGCGACCGGATCATCGCGCCGGAACTGGGGTTCATCAGCACGGATGTGAACCAGCGCGCCTCGATCTTCAGCGCGGTGTCAAAGTCCACCAATGCGCCCTCATAGACCGCGCTTAGCAGGGCCTTGGCGGCGGGAAAGGCCCCTTGGGTCTTGCCAAACACCATCGCACTGGCCCCGACAAAGGTCATGAAACCAGCCGGATGATACGGTGCGCCACCGGGCATCTTGTAACCCTTGGCGTCCCACGGTTTGACGATATCGGCAGGGGTGGCGTTCAGCACCCATTCGCGGGCGGCGGCCAGCGGGTCGGCGACCACCTCGTCAATCAGGCCGGCGGATTTTGCCTTGGCCGGGGTGACCATCTTGCCCTCAAGCAGAAAGCTGGACGCACCCATCACACCCAGCTTGCGGATAAGGCGGGTGGTGCCGCCCGCGCCGGGAAAGATGCCAACCATGATTTCGGGCAGGCCAATGCGGGCCTTTGGGTTGTCGGCGACAAAAATCCGGTGCGTGGCCAGTGGCAGTTCCAGCCCGATACCGGCGGCGGTGCCGGGCAGGGCGGAGGCAATCGGCTTGCCGCCCTTGTTGGTCTTGGGGGCCATGCCCGCGCGCTCGATCTTGCGCAGAAGGGCGTGCATCTGCATCACCCCGTCGAACAGGCCGCGCGCCGGGTCGTCGCCTGCGTCTTCTTTCATCTTGGCCAGCAGGTTCAGGTCCATACCACCGGCAAATGACCCTTCCTTGCCGGAGGTGATGACGATGCCTTTGACGGCCTCGTCTGTCAGCGCGTCATCGATTGATGCCTCAAGCTGTTGCAGCCCCTCAAGGGACATCACGTTCATCGACTTGCCGGGCACGTCCCAGGTGATGATGGCAACGCCGTCGGCGTCCTTGGTCATGGTGAAATCAGTCATGTTTTAGTCTCCTAATGGGGGAGCGGAATTAAGTGGATGCTGAAATTCAGCGCCTCTCAAATCTCAAGAATACCGGTGGTTCCGGTCAGTTCTGTCTCGTAAGGCGTGCCGTCCTTGTGGCTGTACTGGCTGTCTCCGTCGCGGCGGGTGTAGTGCAGATCAATGTCGGGATACGTGACCTGATCTGCCGCAGCACGGGTGCCGACGATGATGTAATACACCGGCGCATCCGAGCGGTTGATCAGATGATGCGCGTTGTCATCGCCCGCCTTCCAGCCCACTGCGTCCCCTTCGCTAAGGACGTGTTCACCGTCGTTTTCCACCAGCACTGCCTCGCCCGAGAGCATATAAAGAAACTCGTCCTCGTTGGCATGCCAGTGGCGTTGCGATGACATGCCGCCCGGCAACAGTTTTTCGATGTTGACCCCGAACTGGGTCAGCCCGGCGGCCTCGCCCAGTGCGGCGGATTCGTATTGGTCGCACCCTTTGTCAAAAGGGGCGGGATAGCCAATGCTGTCCTCGCCCTTTTGCACGGGCAGTTCGCTGATCTTGATGATTGGCATCAGACTCTCTCGATGATGGTGGCCGCACCCATGCCAGAGGCGATGCAAAGCGTGGCAAGGCCGGTCTGTTTGCCGGTGCGCTCTAACTCATCCAGCAGGGTGCCGATGATTATTGCGCCGGTCGCACCCAGGGGGTGGCCCATGGCAATTGCCCCGCCATTGACGTTGACCAGTGCAGGGTCCACGTCAAACGCCTGTTGAAAGCGCAGAACAACGGCGGCAAAGGCCTCGTTCACCTCGAACAGGTCGATGTCTTTGATGTCCATACCGTTGTCGGCCAGGATTTTCTGCGTCACCGGCACCGGGCCGGTCAGCATGATGGTCGGGTCTGTCCCGATCTTGGCGGTGGCCCTGATCCGTGCGCGCGGGGTCAGCCCGTGACGTATGCCAAATTCCTTGTTGCCGATCAGTACGGCGGCGGCCCCGTCAACGATGCCGGATGAATTGCCGGCGTGGTGGATGTGGTTGATCCGCTCAAGATGTGGGTATTTCATCATCGCGATCTTGTCGAAACCGGGCATTGCCTCGCCCATCATCTGGAACGCGGGGTTCAGACCACCCAGCGACTGCATATCGGTCTGCGGGCGCATGTATTCGTCACGGTCCAATATCGTCAGGCCGTTCTGATCACGCACGGTGATCACCGATTTGTCAAAGCGGTTGTCATCCCAGGCGGCCTTGGCGCGGCGTTGGGATTCAACGGCCAGGGTGTCCGCGTCATCGCGGGTGAACCCGTATTCGGTGGCGATGATGTCGGCGCTGATGCCTTGCGGTACGAAATAGGTGTCCATCGCCAGCGAGGGATCAACGGCAATCGCCGCGCCGTCACTGCCCATGGGCACCCGGCCCATCATTTCCACACCACCGGCGATATAGGCGTCACCCGCGCCGCCCCGGACCTGATTGGCGGCCAGGTTGACCGCCTCCATGCCGGATGCACAAAAGCGGTTGATCGCCAGACCGGGGATGGATTCATCCAGATCCGAGGCCAGAACAGCCGAACGCGCAAGGCACCCGCCCTGTTCCATCACCTGCGTGACATTGCCCCAGATCACGTCCTCGACCGCGTGGCCGTCGAGATTCGCGCGTGACTTCAGCGCGTTCAGCACCTCGGCCGAAAGCCGGGCGGCGGTCACCTCGTGCAGGCTGCCGTCCTTTCGGCCCTTGCCGCGCGGGCTGCGCACCGCGTCGTAAATAAAGGCATC